>JAUWHU010000067.1 GCA_030605705.1 Thermoflexia bacterium
ACGGAACCAGAAATTGGACGCGGATTTGATTACATGGATGAGTTCCCTGAAAAAACCGGATTTCACCACGGAGCGTAGTATGGGCAGGTAGTGCCCATAAACGGAGAAGAGGAAGAAAATTTGCTGTTTGGTTTAAGAAAATTTCACTTTACACATCAAAAAGATAATTTTCTCAAGGTCAAATTTAAAATCTCTGTGCTCTCTGTGGTGAAATTCTTAATTTTTTCAGTAGACTCGACTCTATTACAGCGGTATCCCGCTTTCCGGCATGGTCAGCGGGAGGGTAAAGGTGAAAGTGCTGCCTTTGCCTTTCGCGCTCTCGACCCAAATCCGGCCGCCGTGCATCTCTATCAGGCTCTTGGTGATGAATAATCCCAGGCCGGTACCGATCTGCTCCTGGACGGCGGGGTCCTCGGAGCGGAAGAATTTGGTGAAGAGGCTTTGTTGGTCCTCCGGCGTGATGCCCACCCCGGTATCTAACACCGAGCAGGTGACGTAGCCCGGCTCTCGCGCGTTGAGGTCGGCGCGGACGGCCACCGTCCCTCCGCGTGGCGTGTATTTTATCGCGTTGCTCAACAAGTTGAGCAAAACCTGGGTGAGGCGATCGGTGTCTGCGGTGATCCTGGGGAGGGATGCGGGCACCTTGTTGACGAAGAGCTGTTGTTTTTCATCCAGCTGCCCCTGCAGCGCGCGCGCGACTTCGCCGACTGCTTTTACCAGGTTCAGCGGCTGGAGGGTTAACCTGAGTCGTCCTGTCTCAATCCACGAGGTGTCCAGCAGATCGCTGACCAGGATGCGCATCCGCTCCACGTTGCGGCTGATCGCCTCGATGAACTCCTCCTGTTGTGGTAGCAGCTGACCGACCATGCCCTGGCTCAACATATCCGCGTATCCCCGGATGGAGGTCATCGGCGTGCGCATCTCGTGGGAAACTAAGGAGACGAATTCCGATTTGGCCTGGTTAGCCCGGAGAAGTGCTTCGTAGAGGCGGGCGTTTTCCACGGCGATGGCGGCATTATCCGCGACCTGGCCGACGAATTTCAGGTGCTCTTCTGTGAAGGGACGCTCGCCGGCCACGAGGTAGAAAATGCCGAGGGGCCGCCCATCGCGTAAGAGGGGCAGGAGCACTCGCTCTGGTGTGTAGCTGGGCCGGCGTTCCCGTAGCGCGCGTCTGGCAGCAGCGGTGTCTGGGGTGAGCTCGCCCCGCTGCGCGACCCAGCGCACCCCCTCTTCGGCCACCAATCCCAGCGCGCCGGCTCGCGCTTCTGCCGTGGCGACGGCCCAGGCTACGCTTCGTTCCATCACCCGCTCGAAGTTGAGCCTGGCGTTGAGATCGCGGGCCATCTCTTGCAGCATGGTCAATTCTCGCACGCGCCGGCTGAGTTCTAAGTTCGTCTGATGGTGGGCGTAGGCATTGTCCAGAGAAACAGCGGCCTGTCGGGCGAAGGAGAGCAGGAGGTCGCGGTCCTCAAGGGTGAACGTGCCGGAACGGGCGCGGTTTTCCAGGTAGATCACGCCCAATACGTGTTCCTGGCGCATGAGAGGCACGCACAGGATCGAGTGTAGACCATAGGCGATGATGCTCTCGCTGCCCTCGAAGCGGGGATCAAGCTGGGCGTTGCTGGTCAAGATCGCCTGACCTTGCTCCAGTACATTTTGGACCACGCTCTTGCTGAATTGCAGATCCTCTTCCTTGAAGGGGTCTTCCGCGATGTGGCGCGTTACCTTGACCTGGGGCTTACCGTTTTCCAATAGGACTAACATGCCCCGCTCGGCTCCTGTCACGCGGATGGTGGTGTCCAGAATAGTCTCAATGGTTATCTCCCAGTCCAACGGGGTCGCCTGGAGGGTGCGTGTGGCTTCCTGTAGCCGGTTCAAGGTCACGCCCCTTTCCAGCCAGGCGTTATGCTGGATACGGCCGACGATGCCCTCCCAGGCAGCGAGATGGCCTTCTAGATCCTTGGAGACGACACCATCTTTGAGGGATTCCCGTTGGTGCTGGATGAGATTGTGGAGAAGCGCGAGTGTTTCCTGGGCCTGCCCTAAATCAATCTGTAGTTCTGCCGACATCTGGTCCTCCTTTTCCTGCCACTCAGGCTGGCCGGGCCGTCCAATCCCAAAGCCAGTAAACCAATCCCCCCCAGGGTTGCCAGGGGCGCAGCCGGGCCAGAATCTCCTCCGACCCCACGTTAGCAGTACCACGGCTACCACCGGAATTTCTGGCCTGCGGAGCGTAGAGAGCCGTGGGTAGATAGTCGTAGCGGCCCAGGGCCAACATTGCCAGCGCCAATGTCCTATTGTCTAACCCTGGCAGCCGGGTCAGGCATGTCTTCACCGTTTTGAGTGGCAGCCGGGGGTGAATCAGTGCCTCGAATTTGTCGCCGTGGGATCGAAAACGTTCCGCCAGGGTGTGCAAGGTCTGGCCGAGCGCGCGCCCCAGGATTTCGTTCAACAGCGTCTGGTTCCATAGAAACTGCTGCGGTGTGGGAAAGGCATGGCGCGTCGGGTTGCTGGGCAGGGAATCCCCCAGCCGGTCCACGAGCCAGGCGATCTGCGCTCCTCCATGCTGGGGGGAATGGGTCAGAATCAGTGCTTTCACGAGGACCTCGAAGAACGTGGACCCTCGCAGGAAGCGCGCTCCCTGTCGCACACGCCGGCGCAGGAGGGGATCTTCTCTGGCGCGGAGCAGGAACGGCGTGAAGTTTTCTCCCAACCGGAGCATACGCCACGTTTTGCGGCTGATCTCCTCCGTCTCGTCCCCGGTGAGATGCTGGTGTACCTCGAGTTGT
>JAUWHU010000044.1 GCA_030605705.1 Thermoflexia bacterium
ACACCTCATTTTTGGACAGGATTAACAAGATTTACAGGACTTTTACCTTGTCTTTATCTTGTTAATCCTGTAAATCCTGTCGATTTAGTCGCTTTATGCGGAGAACTGAACAGCCCTGGGGGGTGTGGGAGTGTGGGAGAGGTCACGATGAAAATTTTACTCACCGGTCACAAAGGACAGCTGGGGCGCGCACTTGTTCCCCTGTTGGCACAGCACCAGGTCGTGGGGTTTGACCTGCCCACCCACGACATCACCGACCGCGCCGGGGTGTTGGCTCTGGTGCGCGATTTCCACCCTGACCTGATCCTGCATCCGGCGGCGCTGACGAACGTGGACGGCTGCGCCCGTGATCCGGCGGCAGCGTACCGCGTCAACGGGATGGGGACGCAGAACCTGGCGCTGGCCGCGGCGGCGGTCGGCGCGGAACTGCTCACCGTCAGCACCAATGAAGTCTTCGACGGGCGCGCGACGGAGCCGTACCACGAGTGGGCGCAGCGCAACCCCAGCAACGCCTACGGGCGCTCGAAGCTGGCCGGTGAATGGTACACGCAGCACCTGCTCACGCGCTTTTACATCGTCCGCACCGCGTGGCTTTACGCTCCGGGTGGACGCAACTTCCCGCACCGCATCATCCAACTGGCCGACGAGCGTGGCGCGCTCCAGGTCGTCACCGACGAGGTGGGCAATCCTACCTACGTGGCGGATTTGGCACAGGCCATCGTCGCGCTCATCGAGACTCATGCCTATGGCATTTATCATCTCGTCAACGCAGGGGCCGCCTCGCGCCATGAATTTGCGCAAGAGATTCTGCGGTTGAGCGGGCGGGCAGATACTCCCGTCGAACCGATCACGTTGGCGGAATTTCAACGAGCCAGCACGCCGCCGCCCTACGCCCCTCTGGCAAACAACGCGGGGGCCGCCTTGGGCATCCGCCTGCGTCCGTGGCAGGAGTCTCTGGCGGATTTCCTGGAACGGACGGGATACACTAAATGACAAATGAAGCAAATGAGCAAATGATAAATGAGCGAATAGCGAATCTGCGAATCTGCGAATCTGCGAATCGGGAAACTCACTCATTTGCCATTTGCCATTTGCCATTCGCCATTTGCCATTCGCATATCTCCGTCATCATCCCCAACTGGAATGGGGCGCAGCACCTACCGGCCTGTCTCGATAGCCTGCGAGCGCAGACATTCCGCGCGTTCGAGGTCATCGTGGCCGACAACGACTCCCACGACGACTCCCACGCCGTGCTGGCGCGTTATCCCGAAGTGCGGGTGCTCACGTTGGGCGAAAATCGCGGCTTCACCGGCGCGTGCAACGCGGGGTTCCGGGCCGCGCGCGGACAAATTCAGATACTCCTCAACAACGATACCGAGACGCATCCCGCCTGGCTGGCCGAAGTGGCCTCCGCCTTCAAGCGACATCCCGAAGTGGGGCTGGTGGCCTCCAAAATGTTGCTCTTCGACCGGCGCGATACGTTCCACACGGCGGGCGATAGTGTCACTTGCGACGGTCTGGCCCACAATCGCGGCGTCTGGCAGCGTGACACCGGCCAGTACAACCACGAGGTCTACGTCTTCAGCGCGTGCGGCGGCAGCGCGGCCTACCGCAAAACCATGTTGGACGAAATCGGCCTTTTAGACGACGATTTTTTCTTCTCTTTCGAGGATGTGGACCTGGCGTGGCGGGCGCAGCTGGCGGGCTGGCGCTGCCTCTACGCGCCGACGGCCATCGTCTACCACAAACTCAAGGCCTCCGGCGGGGGAGTGACGGCGTCGTACCACGATGCGCGCAATCGCATCTACACGCTGGTGAAGAATTATCCTGCCGACCTGTGGCGCGAACACCGGCGCGAGGTCGTGGGAGCGCAGGCGCGGATCGCGGGGGAGGCCCTGCGTGCCTGGCGCGGCGCGGCGGCGCGAGCCACATTGCGCGGGCTGCTCGCAGGACTGGCCGGCATCCCCAAAATGCGGCGCAAGCGGCGGGCGATCCAGGCGAGCCGCAAGGTCGAGACGACGTACCTGGAGCAGCTGATGACGCCGCCGTATGAAATTCCCGTGTTCCCCGAATCACGGCGATGAATCGCCTACTACAAGCTGGGTTATTTTCGAGGCAGGCAGATGCAACGCAGAGGCGCAAAGGCGCAGAGTTTTATCTGGTTCGCTCTGCGGCTCTGCCTCTCAGCGACTCTGCGTTTATTTTAACCGCCCGTCTGATCGTGGTCGTGGGTCGGGGGGTATTTTCGAGGCAGTCGCTAAAACGCTGGGACGCTGAGCCGCACCTAGTTACCAGTTACCGCTTGAGGTGTGCGCATCCAGCATTGATCGAAAGGCATTTCGGACTCTGGCGCGCGCCAATACTGCTCCAGAGCGCGGATGCTGTCAATCCGGGCGTGTATCTCAAAGCAGGCGATGGCTTCTTCCAGGCCGGGGATGGGAGGTTTGTATGTCCCGGTGCGGACGGCGCGCACAACGGCCTCCAGGTGCTCTACCGAGACGCCCATCCGCCCGGCGAAAACCTGGGAGGTCTGCACCCGGCCGGGGTTTTCCAGCTGGCAAAAGATCCAATCCCGCCAGCGGCACAGCGCCTCATCCGGCACAAAAGGCAACCAATGCTCTGGTTCGGTGCGGCGGAGCGCGGCCTGAATCTCCGGCGAGGCGTGTAAAATCGTTTCGGCCTCACGGTCCTGCACCACCCGCAGCGCGTTGTGATGCACGCTGCGCGTCAGGCGATCAGGCCACGTCCCCGATTCCAAGTAGAAGGGGCCAAAAACGTCCCAGGCCCAATCCTCGTCCCAGGCCAGATGCACGAGATAACCGCTGACGAAGGCGGCATGCTCCGGCGCAAGGGCATAAGGATCGGCAAGCTGCGGGTACGCCAGCTTCATGGCCTTGCCGGCGCGGGGATTGCCGGTAGGAGGGAACCGGTAGAAATGCGTCTCGGAGCGGCGCTGCCCGGTGAGGGCCTGGACGTCCACGGCGGTACTCCCCAAGAAGTAAGGCCCCGCAGCCTCCTGTAACACAGCGCGGATCTGTTCCGGGAGGGTGGGGTCTTTCAAGATGGTTTGAGCGTAGACTAAATGTTGAAACGGCGTCGGCATGGATTCTATTGTACCTGTGGGCAGGCAAGAATCAAGAAAAACAGTCGTCAGCCATCAGCGGTCGGCAGTCAGCTATCAGCAGTCAGCCGTCGTTAGTCATTTGCCATTTGCCATTCGCCATTTGCCATTCGCCATTTGCTCATTTGTCATTTTCTTCATTTGTTCATTCTCTTGCCCGTGTTACAATACAGCCGCCATGTACATCCGAAACTTGAGCCTGCGCCATTTCCGTACCTACGCCCGGCTGGAAATAGATTTCCCTGCTGCGCCCATTCTGCTCCTGGGGGCCAACGCTCAAGGGAAAACCAGTCTGCTGGAAGCCATCGCTTACCTGGCGTTGGGACGTTCCCCCCTGACCAACACCGATCAGCAGTTGATCCACTGGTCCGCGGCCACTTCCGGCATGCCCTTCGCGCAGGTTCAGGCAGAAGTGCAGAAGCAGCAGCACACCGAGGTGCTCGAAATTGTCCTGCAGCGCTCGCAACTCTCCAACGGGAACACACGCCTGGACAAACGCATCCGGGTGAACCAGAAAGCGGTCCGGCGCGCGGCTCTGGCCGGCCATCTCAACGTAGTGGTGTTCATGCCGGGGGATGTGGCGCTGGTGGGCGGGCCGCCCTCCGCCCGCCGCCGCAACCTGGACAATCTTCTCTCGCAAGTACATCCTGAGTACATCACCGCCCTATCAGAGTACCAGCGGACGATCTCCCGCCGCAACGCGCTCCTGCGTCACCTGGGGGAGCGACGGGGAGATATGGCACAATTGGACCCGCTGGAGGAGCAGCTGGCGCAGACCGGCGTGATGATTTCCCTCTACCGGCGACGAGCACTGGCTGTGCTCTCGTCGCACGCCGACATCTTTCACCAGGAGATGACCGGCGGCGCGGCCTGGCTCCGGCTAGCCTACCGGCCCAACTTTGATTCCCTGAAGCCCCCGGCGTTGGACTACCAGCTGGGGCTATTGCCTGAAGTAGCTCAATCACCGGTGGATGTGGACGCGCTACGACAGGCCTACCGGGAGATGTTCCTACGGCGACGCCAAGAGGAGCTGCGGCGCGGCGTCACGCTCACCGGGCCGCACCGTGATGAGATACGTTTCCTCTCCGAGGAAGTGGACCTGGGGACCTACGGCTCACGGGGAGAGCAACGCACAGCAATCCTGGCGCTGCGTCTGGCCGAGCTGCGCTGGCTACAGCAACAAACCGGCGAGGCCCCCGTGCTGCTGCTTGACGAGGTCCTCGCCGAGCTGGATCGCGAGCGGCGCAAGTACCTTCTGGGCCTGGTGAACCAGGTTGAGCAAACGATCCTCGCCACCACCGATGTGGAAATGTTCCCCGAGGCCTTCCGCCGGAAGACGCGACAATTTGAAGTAGCGGGCGGTATCATCACGCCCGTGAAATAGAGTTGTTCCTCAATAAAAACAGTAAGCTTTTGGACACGGATACCACGGATTAACACGGGTTTTTCTTGTTTTCTTACAAAAATATCCGTGTGCTCCGTGAAAATCCGCGTCCAATTTCTGGTTTCGTTTATTCGGGAACAACTCTAATCACCTCGCCAAATCAACGCTTGATGTTGCAATTCAAGCGAGGTGTATTGCTCTCGATAATTGCGCAATGCACCGGCCCAGTCTTGCCGTAATATTTTCCTGACATGGCTACCACGTTTGGCAAGTAAGAATTCGACAAAATTGCGTACCTCGGCATGTACATCGGGTGGCAACTCTTGCACCAATTCCTGAAGCGGCTTGACCATTATACTCACAGCGTCCTCCTTCCTCCAAAACGCCACTTAACAAAAATAGTATACCATCAAATTGAGAATTGTGCCCGAACCATTCAAGAACAGTTGGCGCCGTTGTCAATAGCGCGCCGTCCAATTACCCTTTCGACCCCAGGGGTCGTTTGCTGGGGATACCGGGACGACGCGGGTACTGAGCTGCGGTGGCGGCGACCTTATCCACCAGCACCAGGTAGCGTGTTTCGGCCAGACCGTGCAGTTCCACGGGCATCAGTCGCCGGACGTGCCCTCCCAACCGCGTGATGGCCCGCTCGGCCCGGTGTACCTCGGCGGGAGCATTCTCGCCTTTCTGAGCGAGCGCGCGCCCACCGATCTTCACCAGCGGCAACAGGTATTCCGCCAGAATGGGCATCTCGGCGACGGCGCGGGCCACGGCCCAGTCGTAGCGCTCGCGATGAGCCGTGGCCTGCCCCAGCTCCTCGGCGCGCCCGTGCAGCACGGTCACGCCCTCCAGGCCCAGACGCTGGACCAAATGTCTCAGGAAAATCACCTTTTTCTCGGTGGCTTCCAGGAGCGTCAGCCGGAGTCCCGGACGGACGATCTTGAGGGGGATGCCGGGGAACCCAGCGCCGGTGCCCACGTCAATGACCCTCTGATCCGTCAGCCGTTCGTGGTATTCCATCGCCGGCAGGCAGGAAAGCGAGTCCAGGAAGTGCCGCACCTGCACCCCCTCGTAATCGGTGATGGCGGTCAGGTTGAATTTTTGATTCCAGCTGACCAGCTCCTCGTAGGTGATGCGAAAAGCTGCCAGGTGTTCCGGTGCTAACGTGATGCGTAGCTCTTTGGCCCCGGCAATCAGTAACTCCAATTAGCAGCTCCTTTGACACGTTCGTGTGGCTCGGTCATTGTGCCCTCTTGGTCCACGCTGTGCCCGCTTACAGCATCACCTTTGGCTGATACTCGCCCCAGACGCCGCGCAGCACGCTGCAGATCTCCCCCAGGGTGCAATCGGCCGCCACTGCTGCGATGAACAAGGGCATCAGCGGGGCGTCCGGCGTCCGGGTAGCCTCCTCAATGCGCGCCAGCAATGCGGAAGCGCGCTCGTTGTCGCGCCGGGCACGGATCTCGGCCAGGTGCTGACGCTGGTTCTCCTCAATGGCCGGGTCAACTTTGAGCTGTGAGAGTTTGACCTGGCCCTCCTCGACCTGGAACTTATTGACGCCGACGATGACCTGTTCCCCCTGCTCAATGGATTTCTGGGTGCGGTAGGAGGCATCGGCGATTTCGGCCTGCATGTATCCCCGCTCGACCGCTATCGGCGCGCCGCCCATCTCGTCAATCGTCTGAATGTACACATTAGCTTGTTTCTCGATCTCGTTGGTGAGGTGCTCAAGGGCGTAGGAACCGGCCAGCGGATCCACCGTATCGGCCACGCCCGACTCGTGAGCGATGATCTGCTGCGTGCGCAGCGCGACGCGGACGCTCTCCTCGGTGGGCAGCCAGAGCGCCTCGTCCATCGAGTTGGTGTGCAGCGATTGGGTCCCGCCCAACACCGCCGCCAGCGCCTGGAGGGTGACGCGAATGACGTTGTTCACCGGCTGCTGCGCGGTGAGCGTCGAGCCGGCCGTCTGCGTGTGGAAGCGCATCAGCCACGACTTGGGGTTCTGCGCCCCGAAACGTTCCCGCATGATGCGCGCCCACATGCGTCGCGCGGCACGGAACTTGGCGATTTCCTCCAAAAAGTCGTTGTGGACATTGAAAAAGAAGGAAAGACGCGGCGCGAAGGCGTCCACGTCCAACCCCACGTCTAACGCGGCCTGCACGTAGGCGATCCCATCCGCTAACGTGAAGGCGACCTCCTGCACGGCGGTGCTGCCCGCTTCGCGGATGTGGTAGCCGCTGATGCTGATAGGGTTCCAACGGGGAACCTCGGCAGCACCGTAGCGGAAGGTGTCGGTGATGAGGCGCATCGAAGGCCGGGGCGGGAAGATGTAAGCGCCACGGGCCACGTACTCCTTGAGGATATCGTTCTGGATGGTGCCCCGCAGCTGCTGTGGCTCCGCGCCCTGCTCCTGGCCCACGGCGATGTACATGGCCCAGAGAATGGCGGCAGGCGCGTTGATCGTCATCGAGGTGCTGACTTTAGCCAGCGGGATTTCCTTGAAGAGCGTGCGCATGTCGTCTAAACAGCTGATGGAGACGCCGACCTTGCCCACCTCGCCGGCCGCCATCTCGTCGTCGGCATCGTAGCCGAGCTGCGTGGGCAGATCGAAAGCGACTGAAAGTCCCGTCTGCCCCTGCTCCAGCAGATAGCGGTAGCGGGCATTGGATTCCTCGGCGGAGGCGTAGCCGGCGTACTGGCGCATCGTCCAGAAGCGGCCCCGGTACATCGTCGGCTGGACGCCGCGCGTGTAGGGGTACTCGCCGGGGAAACCCAAATCATCGAGGTAATCCACCGGCGCACCGGCAGGCGTCAGCACCGGTTCCAGGGGAATGCCGGAGATGGTGGTGAATTGGGCCTTGCGCTCCGGGAAGCGGGCGGTGACTTTCTGGTAGGTGGTCTCCTGCCAACGTTGTTTTTCGTTCAACAATTTTTCAGCCTCAGGATTCATGTTTTTTTCATCCTCCATTTGCAATAAGAAGCGTTTCAGCGCCGCAGCGTTTTAGCGTCCC
>JAUWHU010000407.1 GCA_030605705.1 Thermoflexia bacterium
TGAACACCTGCAAACTCTCCAGGTCGGCGGCGAGCGACGCTACGGCTTTGGGCAGTTGCAACGGCAGGACGGGGAAGATGACAGCCCGCTAGACGATTACACTTGGCTGCTGAATGGCGCACGCCCCCAGATAACTGTCCCGCGAGGCAAACCGCTACTGGCTCATACCCTGGCTCAAGGCGTAGACGCGCGCGGGCAGCTGGAACCGCTGGTAGGGCGAGAGACCTCTGAAAACGGCAAATTCGGTCGCCACTTGACATCCGCCAGCGTTTGCTGGACGCCAGGGACAATACTTGACACGTCGCTAACCTTGCTAATCAACCCCCACGGCGTGTGGGAGAAAATGCCAACCCCATGACTAAAATATCAACCCTCATCGTGGATCAATACGGCTCCTACGTCGGGCGCCGCAGTGAGCGCATCCGCGTGACGCTCAAGCGTAAAGTGCTCGCCGAAGCGCCGGTCATGTTCTTGGAACAGGTGCTCATCACCAGCAAAGCCATTTCTATTTCCACCGACGCGCTGGCGCTCTGCGCCGGGCAGGGGATTCCCGTGTATTATCTCTCCTGGAAGGGGACGCCCTATGCGGCGTTGTACGCGGCCGGGTTGGGTGGAACTGTACTCACCCGGCGAGCGCAGTATGCTGCCTACGATGATTCCCGAGGCCTCGACTTAGCCGTGGCCTTCGTCACCGGGAAAATTCAGAACCAGGCACGGCTGCTCAAATACTTAGCCAAATCCCGCCGAGAAAAGTCCCCAGAATGTTACGCCGCCCTGCGCCAGGCCGCTAAAAAGACACAATCCCATCTCCTGGAACTAAAACCCTGGCGGAAAACGGCGGAGGAACGGGGACTGGAGGCTTGCCGCGCCCAATTGCTGGCCGTAGAAGGTCGGGCGGCGCGCTACTACTGGGGAGGGCTGCGCCACGTGCTCCCGGAAGAGCTCGCCTGGCCGGGGCGTAAACGACGTGGCGCGCGCGACCCTTTCAACTCGGCGTTGAATTACGGCTACGGCGTCCTCTACGGGCAGGTCGAGCGGGCCATCCTGCTGGCGGGCTTGGATCCTTACGCCGGCTACATTCACGTAGACCGGCCCGGCAAGCCCAGCCTGGTGTTGGACCTGATCGAAGAGTTCCGCGCGCCGGTCGTGGATCGCGCCATCCTGGGCCTGATCGGACAGGGCGTCCCCCTGCGTCGCGATGACGAGGGTTGGCTGGCCCGGGAGACGCGCCGCGCCATCGCCGAGCGCGTCCTGCACCGGCTGGAAGAAAGCACCGAGCGCTACGAGCGCAAACGCCAGAAACTGCGCTGGATCCTGCAATCCCAGGCGCGCCATCTCGCCACCTACCTGCGCGGGGAACGGGCCGCATATCGCCCCTTCCTTTCCGGGTGGTAACATCCCGATGCGCCTGTTACTGGTCTACGACATCCCGCACGATGGCACCCGCACCAAAATCGCCGACATCTGCCTGGATTACGGCCTGGACCGCATCCAGTACAGCGCGTTCCTGGGAGACCTCAAGCGAGTGCATCAGGAGGAAATGATGAGCAAAATGCGCCACAGATTGGGTAAGCGACCGGGAAAGATCCAAATGTTTCCGGTATGCGAAAAAGATTGGCAGGCGCGCATCGAAATCTGTCAGGAGGCCCCCGATGATACCGGAAATACTGGTCAGTGATCTGCGACAATACACCTACTGCCCGCGCATCGTTTACTACCACTATTGCCTGCCGCAGATCCGGCCCGTGACCTACAAAATGACCGCGGGCCAGGAGGCGCACACGCAGGAAGCGGGCCGCGAGCGCCGGCGCAGCCTACGCGCTTACCACCTGGCTGACGGCCAACGCTACTTCAACCTGAGCCTGGAGAGCGAGTCGCTGGGCCTGCGGGGGAAGGTGGATATGGCTATTCGCCGCGCCGAGGAAGTCATCCCGGTAGAATACAAAGACTCTCCGGGGCGGATGGGGAAACACATCCTGCTGCAGCTCGCGGCGTATGGGATGTTGTTAGCCGAAAAGTGGGACTTGCCGGCGGCGCGGGGCTTCGTCTACTACATCCCGGCGCGCCGGGCGCGGGAAATCCCCTTGACCCCGGAGCTGCAAGCAGAAGTGCGGCAAACCGTGGCGCACATCCAGGAGCTGGTCAGGGCGGAGCGGATGCCGGGGCCGCCCTCTCAGCGGCGGAAGTGTGAGATTTGCGAATTTCGCCGTTTTTGCAATGATGTGGTATAATGACCTTGTCGCTCGTATGTGACAAGGTTCTGAGGTCGCCTGAGGTGTTTTCGCAAACCGGGCGTGTTTGGGCACAGAAAGAGGTTTGCGAAAGGGCTTTTTCCCCAGTGGGGAGAGAAGCGCGGCAGAACCTTAACATTACCCCACCGGTGGGGAGCGGGACTCAGTTTGGGGGGTCTGGCGACTGGCAGGTGGGGAAAAAAAGTGGGTTTCAACCACCACGATCCGTTCGAGGATACTGAAAGTGCGTGAGGTCGCCGTTGTGAATGAGGGAGACGGGGTTTCAACCACCACGATCCGTTCGAGGATACTGAAAGCGCAAGGTCCCCACAAATGC
>JAUWHU010000502.1 GCA_030605705.1 Thermoflexia bacterium
GAATGCAGAAGTAAGACCGCTGGAAGACCACCAGTTAGATAGGCGGCAGGTGTAAGCGCCGCAAGGCGTGTAGCCAAGCCGTACTAACGGTCGAGGACTTCAACAGTGGTATGGAGAACTTGGAATTTTAGCAGGAGAAGACGGCGTCGAACTGTTAAGTTGGTGCAAGAGAAAATAGTAGAGCAATTTCTTGGTGCTCCGAGCGACGGGGGTACACCTGGTTCCATCCCGAACCCAGTAGTTAAGCCCGTCAGCGCCGATGGTACTTGGGGGGCAGCCCCCTGGGAGAGTAGGTCAGCGCCAAGGAATTGCTTTTTGGGTATATGCTACCGCCCGCTCCGTACGGAGCGGGCGGTTCCTGCTGTGGGAGAAGGAACTCTTGACGGGATGGTGGTTGGTGTTAAACTGATTTCGCTGGATTAACTATGGTGAACGTGCGAAATCTTAAACTTATCCTTCTCTGGCTGTTGCCAGGGCTATTATTGTTTGGCTGTCAGGGTATGGAGAGCAGTCAGGCGGGGGCCGCGGAATCAGTGACCCTGACTCTGGTTCCTACCTCGACACCGCTGCCATCTCCGACCTTTACTGCTACGCCGACGCCGACTTCGCTCCCTACTGCAACGCCCACTCCCACGCCTTTCGTTTGCGCCGCCTCTCAAGGCGAGACGTTGAACGGTTCCTTTATCAGTGAGGCGATGGGCGGTGAGGAGATTCGCTATCTGGTTCATCTTCCCCCTTGTTACGAGCATTACCAGGATCGCGCTTATCCCGTGTTGTATTTGCTCCACGGTTGGCCCATGAATGAATCGCATTGGAAGGATCTGGGGATCGTCGCGATTGCCGATGCGTGGGTGAGCCAGAACTTGTCCGGCCCTTTCATCATTGTGCTGCCCGGCGTCACTGATTCTGATGGTCGCTACGTTCATTCAAGTGGCGGCGACAACTCCTTTGAGGGGATGTTAGTTGCAGAGTTGTGCCCGCTGATTGAACGAACCTATCGTACTTGGAACACCCCGGCGGGCCGGGCCATCGGTGGCATTTCTCGTGGTGGTGTCTGGTCTTTGGAAATCGGATTGCGCTATCCTGAGCTCTTCGGTATTGTGGGAGGGCACAGCCCCGCTCTGTCCGTAAATTACCCCCCACAGCAGTATGATCCTTTCTTTCTGGTGCAGTCCGGCGTGACTGACCAGCGCATTTATCTGAGCGCGGGGGAAATGGACTGGGCGCGGGGGGGGACTGTGCGACTGCATGACCAATTACTCGAGAAGGGCGCGGATGTTACTTACGAAGTGCATATGGGCGGGCATGTGGATGATCTTTGGCGTCTGGGGTTGCCCGACTATCTCCGCTTCTACATCCGCACGTGGCCCCGTTCCGCCGAGGCATTGCCTCGCTGGACGGAGGCTCCTCATCGGCCCCAGGTGGATGAATGAAGATAGGACGGGGCCAGTACAAAAACCGGCCCCGTGTTGTTTGCAACCGCTTGTTCGATCTATCCCTGGTTCCAGAAGCGCAAGAACGCAGCGATGTCGTAGGGGGGTACCTCGCTACATTGCTGTGCCAGGGTGTTGAGCTGGGCGGTCATCTCCTTGACTTTCTCCTGGCTCTTGTCTTTATCTAAAGCGACTAACGCTTGCCAAAGTATCGCCAGTAGCGCCATGAGGGTGTCGAAGGAAGGGTAACCGGATGGCGTCTTCGCCGATACCGTGAGGCTGAAGTCTGCCTGGCGAGCCGGCGGCAGGGTGTGGTTGGCGGTCACGGCGATGGTCTTCAGCCCTTGTCCCTGGGCCGCGCTCAACAGCTGCCCGCACTCCATGTTCGGGGATAACCCTAAAGAGAGGACCACGACCACATCTTCAGGTGTTGCGTCCCGCAACATAAGTGCGGTAGGGGATGTGTCTGCGCGGACGGCATGGGCCTGGATGCCGATAATGTTCAGGTAAGTGGCCCACAGAGAGGCTGCTTCATAGTCAACGCCCTGGCCGATGACGAAAACACGTGAGGCCTGGTGCAATTGTTCGGCAACTTCCGCGATGTGTTGGGCCTCAGCTTTGAGACTCAGGATGCGATCGCTGAGTTCATCGGCGAAGAGGGCTACCTGTCCGGCCAACCCCGTGGCTTCGGGAGCGCCCTTCTGGTAGCGGAGTGCCAGCTCGTGGTTGACGTAATGCTTGATCTCACGGGACATCTCACGATACCCGGAATATCCCACTTCTTGCGAAAACCGTACGACGGTGGCCGGATCTACGTTGATGCGGCGTGCCAGTTCTGTGGCGGTGAGAAAACCGACGTCTAGAGTGTTCTCTAAAATGAAGTCGGCCAACCCCCTGAACCGAGGGGTAAATTCTTCGTATTTGGCTCGAATACGCTTGCGAAACATGCTGTTCCTCCTTTGCGATTAGAAAATATGCTCATTGTCAATTTACTATCTCTTGAGCTTGCTTTCATTCAATCATACCATTTCTCCTCGAATCTGTCAATACTGTTTTTGGTTTTTTAATGTTTTCTTAACAATTTCGTTTCACTTCTGTTCATCTTGCAGGAGTGACTGCGACCAAGTAGGGAGATTCCTCGGTGGTTTGGTTGCCTTTTCCGCCATCCGTTGTATCATAGCCAGGTTATGGTAAGACAAATATATCTCGCTCCCTCCATCTTATCGGCTGATTTCAGCGCTCTTGGCGTTGCCGTTCAGGAAGCGGAGGCCGCAGGGGCTGACTTGATCCATGTGGATGTCATGGACGGACTTTTTGTCCCTAACCTTACAGTCGGTCCGTTGGTGGTCGAGGCGTTGCGGCGTGTGACGCGGTTGCCTTTAGATGTACATCTCATGATTGAACGGCCGGAACGCTACGTGGAGGTCTTCGCGCGGGCGGGGGCCACCAGGCTCACCGTGCATCCAGAGGCGAGTATCCACCTGCATCGTACATTGCAGCAGATTCACGCCCTGGGACTCAAGGCCGGTGTGGCCCTCAATCCGGCAACTTCTGAGGAGTTGTTGCGCTACGTCCTGCCGGCCCTTGACGAGGTGCTGGTGATGACGGTGAATCCCGGTTTTGGAGGGCAGAATTTCATCCCTGAGATGCTGCCTAAGATCCGCCGGGTGCGCCGGATGTTGGATGAGGCGGGGAGTGCGGCTGCACTGGCCGTGGATGGGGGTATCAACCAGGAGACGGCCCCCTTGGTGGTCGCGGCGGGCGCTGATACGCTCGTGGCCGGCTTTGCCATCTTTGGAGCGACGGCCGGCGTGACCCAGTCGCTGGCCCGGCTGCGGGAGGTTGTTTTATGAGGGCCAGGATATTTGGTGAACAAAAACCGGCCCCGTTCTTGGGAGCCGGGGCCGATCTTGGGCGTGTGGTAGGATCTAGC
>JAUWHU010000152.1 GCA_030605705.1 Thermoflexia bacterium
TTCTTTACCCAATCCGTGTAATCCGTGCGTAGTGTGAGCAAGCAATGCTCACAAATCTGTGGTTCATTTTCTGCCACAAAAAACAAGCATCTTGTCGATAAGGTAATAGCCGTGGCCGATCTCATTGGGGCCTTCCGCCCCCAACTGCGCTGACCGCAGCCCAGATGGACAGTCGCACCTACCGCGCAATCAGCGTCTCCAGCACGTCCAGCCAGCGTGCGGCGGTGCGCGCCCAGGTGAACTCGGCCGCGCGGACCAAGCCGCGCTCGCGGAGGTCGGCGCGCAGTGCGGTGTCTTCCAGGGCCTGGCGCAGGGCTGCAGTCCAGGCAGCAGTATCGGTAGGGGACACGAGCAACCCCGCTTCGCCCACCACCTCTGGCACGCTGGAGGCCGACGAGGCGACGACCGGGGTGCCACAGGCCAGCGCTTCCAGCACGGGCAGGCCAAAACCTTCGTAGAGACTGGGGAAAGCCAGCAGCTCAGCCTGCCGGTAAAGCGCGGGAAGGTCGCCATCCTCGGTGAAGCCCAGGAGATGTACGTAGTCCCGCTCGGCGGCAGCGGCCATGATCGGCTCCGCCAACCACGCCGGTTTGCCGACGATGACAAGCTCTAAATCACCGGAAGCTGCCAATGGAGCACAAGCCTCCATCAAGCGCACGTAATTCTTGCGTGGTTGCACCGTCCCCACGGCCAAGATGTAAGGCCGCTTCCCGATACCGTAGCGCGTTCGCAGATGGTCCCGTTCTCCCAGAGCGACCTGCGGCGTGAAGTGAGGGGAGACGCCGCAGTACAGAGTCGTGACCTTCTCCGGCGGTACAGCTAACAACGCGATGAGGTCTTGCCGGGTGGCCTCCGAGTCGGCCAAGATGTGGTCGGCGCGGGCAATGCTGCGGGGAACGCAAGTTTCCAGGTAGCGGAGCAGGGGTGGCGTGAAGGTGTCGGGATAATGCAGGAAGGAGAGGTCGTGGACGGTGAGCAGCGCGGGAGTCGCGCGGCGCAGCGGCGGCAAGACGAAATCAGGCGAGTAGAAACAGGCGACGCGGCCGGTGATGGTTTCGGCGGGGAGCGGGAGCCGCAGGCGTTGCCACAGACGGGCCATCCAATTATCGCTTAGGGGCAGCGAACGGAAACTCAGCCGCTCCGGGGCTGCCGCGATGCTTTGCAGGCGCGCTTGTTCCCGTCGCCAACGGTCGCCCAACCCGCCAGCGGCGACCATGAGCACCCACTCGTGCTCTGGGCCGGCGGCGAGCAGCGCACCGACCAATTCCCGCGCATAGCGCCCGATCCCGCCACCCTGCCGGGCGGCGGCGGTGTAGTCAACGGCAAGGCGCACCGCGCACCTCACTTGACATCGTTGTAAGTCCAGTAGCGATTGATGAAGAAATTCCAAAACAGGACGATGCCGGTGGCAACGACTTTCGCCGCGTTGTAGCCCACGGTGTGCGCCTGCTCAGGAGTGACAGCGAGACCCAGGTTGCCGGCCAGTGCAGCTAAGGGCTGGTTGAGCGCCCACAGGATGCCGGTATTGATGGCCCAGCCCGCGATGTTGACGATAAAAAACTGCCTCAACTGGGCGGTCACGGGCTTGGAACGGGAATCGGGGTAAATCCAGTAGCGGCTCCAGGTGAAGTTGTTGAACACCGCACAGGTGAAGGAGATAGTGTTAGCGAGGACGAGGTCCAGGCCCAGTCTGATGTGCAGCAGGTAGAGGATCCCAAAATCCACTGCCGCGCCACTGGTGCCGACAACAACGAACTTGAGAAAACGTTCCATCTCCTTGCGATTATCTGCGATCCAGGTCTGCATGATGGCTGTTCTCGTCATAAACTCTCCTATCGGATTGTGCTGGCCGGGCCTAACCCGATCCGGCGAGATTATACCTGCCGGGGGATGCCTGTCAACCAGAGTTGTTCAATTCTACTTCCCAAGGCTCGCAGCCCCCGTCCCCGGGGGCGTCTGGGAGCAGAAAATTTTGCGTATGCTGCCCCCGTCCCGGGGGCGATGAGCGTTTTGTGCCGAGAACTTATTAGAACTGAACAGCCCTAGTCTGTCAATTGTTGCGTCGAAGCCCCGTCATGGTATAATGCGCTCGTCTGGAGAGGTGCCGGAGCGGCCGATCGGGGCGGTCTCGAAAACCGTTGTAGTCTTAGGGCTACCGTGGGTTCGAATCCCACCCTCTCCGCCTGAAACACGCAGCAACACGGCGGTCAGAATCCCCTGACCGCCGTGTAAGCGTTCAGACCCCCGAGGTTTTGATAGTAATTTGACTCACAGACGAGCTCGGTCAGGAAGCTTGCCCTGAGTCCGCGAAGGGACCGGCCCGAGATGCCCCCAAATATTGCTGATTCTAACGGATTCTGTGGTCTCGCTCAAAACGCCCCATTGTGGGGCAAGAATTGGACGTTTTCAGGGTTGTCGCCACAGAAATAGCCCCAAAATAGGGGAATATTCCCCACTGAGGTGCTCAAACCACAGAAAACGTCAGAACCAGAAATATTGAGCAGTGGTCACGAGTGTTTACACACCACCCAGGACGAAAATTTGCCGCAACGTAGGGGCGACCCCTTGTGGTCGCCCAAATCACGGCGATAAATCGCCTACTACAAGCCGGGTTATTTTCGGGGTAGTCGCTGGGACGCTATGACGCTGAGACGCTGAACCACACCCAATCACCAGTCACTGACTTATTTTCGAAGCAGATACAAGCGATGGGAGCAACATTGGAATTCAGTGGGATCATACTGGCCGGCGGAACCAGCCGGCGTCTGGGCCGGGATAAACGTTTCCTCTCCATCCACGGCCAGCCCTTGATCGCCCGGGTGCTGCAGCGGTTGCGCCCGCTGGTGAGCGAGATGCTCATCGTGAGCCAGGAACCGGAACATTTCACGGGCCTGGGTGCCCACGTAGTGGTGGACCGGTATCCGGGGATGGGAGTCCTGGCTGGCGTCCATGCCGGGCTGGCAGCGGCCCGTGGTGACTGGGCATTCGTCGTGGCCGCCGACCTGCCCTTCCTGAACCCCGCTCTCCTGCGGGCGCTGGCGGATTTGGCGCGCCGTGGGGAAGTGGACGTGGTTGTACCGCGTTGCGCGGAGGGGCTGGAACCGCTCCACGCGCTGTACCGTCCACTCGTCTGCGCGCCCGCCGCCGAAGCGGCCCTGCTCCAGGGCCGGCGGCGCGTGGTATCATTCTACCCCCAGGTGCAGGTGCTGGAGATGCCACCGGATGAGGTGGCACGCCGGGACCCGGAAGGGCTTTCGTTCTTCAACGTGAACACGCCTGAGGATTGGGAATTCGTGCAGCGGCGTCTGGCCCCGTAGGGTCACCGGTCTCATTGAGGCCTTCCGCCTCAAACTTACTGACCGCAGCCCCGACGAGCGCGGTCAGGAGATCGGCCCCAGCTAGCATAACCAGCTTGTCATTCCGAGCCAGCAGAGCACTAGCGACGCGCCAGTGAGGAATCTTCCACGGCTGTCCCCCGAATCTCCATGGTCTTTAGTCACGGGCAGAGATGTGGCGTTGGTCTACTACCCTCGTTTGACTAGACAAGCAGGCACAGGTATAATATGTTCAGGCAGATTTCTGTCCCAGGAGCGTGGCTACGATGTACAAAAACATTGCCTTGAGACTACAACTTTCGCCCCGGGAACTGGAGCGGGAAAGCCTACGCCTGTTCTTGCACCACCAGTTGCGCCGGATCGAAGCGCAACTTCTGAGACTGACACGTAAGTACGGCGTTGACACTGTCACCGAACTTGACGAACTGGTGCAGAGCGGTCAAATCCACGAAGCCAAAGCCTTTGAGGACTATTTCGAGTTTGACCATCTGGAAGCGGACCGGGACGCGCTACTCGACTCGCTAAAGGAACTGGTTTGAACTCGCTGGAGCGGCTCCGGCGTATCGCCGAGGTCGAGTTTGCGGCTATCGTGGTGCAAACCGACTTTCTAGGGGCCAAGATGCGCGTGATGTTGGCCGATACCAGTTACGTGGACGTGTGGGCCTCGCGTAAGTTGAGCGGACGCTTTGGCTTCCACTGGGAGCGCCAGCACCTTAACGGGCACATCTACCGTTACGATAATTTCCCCGACACCAACTGGTCTGGCGTGTCGACGTTTCCCTTTCACTTCCACGACGGCGATCAGAACACGGTCGTTGCCGCCCCGTTTGCTCCGACTCTCGAACAGGATTTCCGCGAGTTTATGGCCTTTGCACAGCGGAAAATGGGCGACTGAGATTCACTTACACTCCCTAGCAGCACATTCATCCTGACCCTTCAACGAGCTCAAGGCAAAGCATCAAGCATCCCCGCGCCCGGACTCTCCTTCGCCCGGCCCGACCTGAGCGCCGTCTGCTCGCTATCGCCGACGACCGTCAAGCGCATCCGGCAGGCAATTCGCGAGCGGCTGGCGCAGGGCAAGGTCGTGCAAATTGAGGTTGATGAGAAAGTCGCCTCACGTTGCGCCTGTCTGGTTGACGAAATAAGTGTCTCGCAGTATACTCACGGTAGTATGAGAGTACGGAAAGGAGCGGAGAAATGACTACGACGCTTGCTGTCCAGATGACCCCGCAGGGATTGCTGATTCCCCGCGCCGCGTTTCAGGATTGGGGTAAGGTTGAGGTACTATGGGAGAAACGGCGAATTATCGTTCAACCTCAAACCTCGACCCAGGAACGGGATTTAGTGATCCAAGCCTTGCGCAAAGATGGTTTGTTGGTAGAAATGGCGGGAGAACCACTTTCCCCTCCTGTTACGCCAGAGGAGCGGGCTGAATTGGCGAAGAAGCTCAGCGTTGGTCGCCCTCTATCCGAAATTGTCATTGAGGAACGGAAGGCCGGATGGTAAACTATTATCTGGATACCAGCGCTATGCTCAAACAATACGTGGATGAGCCTGGCAGTGTGTGGTTACGCGCCCAGGTTTCATCTGCCACCTCGTTGGTTTCATCGCAATTGCTCGTCGTCGAAGCGGTCAGCGCATTCAACCGTCGTGTACGAGAAGGCAGTTTGTCTCCTACCGAATACCAGCGCGTGCGTGACGTGTTCCGCGAGGACTGCCGCACCACATATCAAATCGTGCCGCCTACTACTGCCGTTGTGGATTTGGCATGTGTGTTGTTGGAACGCCATCCTCTCCGTGGCTACGACGCCATGCACCTGGCGACGGCGTTGACTGTCCAGCAAACGTTGCGACGACGAGACCTGCCAGCACTTACATTTTTGTGCGCCGATGACCGCATGAACGCTGCCGCCGCTGCCGAGGGCCTGGCAGTGGACAATCCCAACAGCCACCCCTGAGAACACGGATTGCAAGTATCTTTTCAAAAAGCGGGGGCGAGTAGCTGTGTTCGGTCTCATAGGGGCCTTCCGCCCCAAACTTACTGACCGTGCCCGTCTGTAGATTCGCAAATCATCCCTACGAGGTCAACCGTCGTGGATGGGTACAAATTTGCATCCCCCAGCCCCGCACGTAACCCACGGTGGTCATGCCCCACTCCTCGGCTAACGTGGCCGCCAGCGAAGTGATCGCCGTCAGGCTCCCTACGATGGGCGTGCGCATACGCGCCGCTTTGCTGACCATCTCCGAGGAAATGCGCCCCGTGCTGAGCAGGATGGCCCCCTCGCTGACGATGTCCTCCAGCAGGCAGAGGCCCAGCAACTTGTCCAATGTGTTGTGCCGCCCGATGTCCTCCGCCAGGGCCAGGAGCTCGCCTTCCGGGCTGAAAAGCGCGCTGCTGTGTACTCCCCGCGTCTGGTGGTAGAGGCGGGCGTTGGCTTGCAAAGTCCCCATCATAGCGCTGATCTTTTCTGGAGAGACGCGCAGCTCATCCTCCAGAGGGGCGTCCGGCCGGTACAATTCCCCCCACACCAGCCCTCTGCCACACCCGGAGGTGAGAAGAGGGTCCTGCGACCGGTCGTCGAGAGCGTGCGTCAGCCAGATGTCCACGCAGGCTCCCTCCCGGCTGAGGTGCAGCACCTCGATCTCATCTTGGTGTTGGATGATGCCGGAGTAGTAGAGGAATCCCACAGCCAGTGCTTCTTGCAGCACCAGCGAGGCGGCGACGCGCAGCAGCGGTTCCCCGTTGACCTGAATGCAGAGTATCGTTTCCGGGGGGAGCTCGGCGTGTGAGGGCGTCCAAAGTTGGATGGTGTCTTGTTGCACAAGTGCCTCTACGGCTCCTGGGGAGATTACCGCTTTTTGTCTACGCTCCGGAAACTCAGCGGCCCCAGCACGCGCAGGATGAAGAAAGCCGCCACCGTCCCCATGATGCTCAAGGGCCAGTCGCCGATCCCCACCGCCGCGCCGACGACAGCCATCGTCCAGATCGCCGCGGCCGTCGTCAAACCGTGAACGGTGCTCTTGTGCAAAAAGATCGTACCGGCGCCGAGGAAGCCAATGCCCTGCACCAACGAACCCAAAATCCGGGTCGGGTCCATGGTGAGAGTGTCCACGTTCACCTGGATCAGGTCGGGAATCCGTTGGGCCAGGAGCATCAGCAAGACCGAGCCGAGGGTGACCAGCATGATGGTACGCAAGCCGGCCGGTTTCTGCTCGGTTTCCCGCTCGTAGCCGACGATGCCGCCAAACAATAAAGCCCCAGCGATACGGTAAATCATGGTCCAGGTATCC
>JAUWHU010000405.1 GCA_030605705.1 Thermoflexia bacterium
GGCGGGATTTTCACCGCCAACCTGAGATTGGGTTGCAGGAGTGGCGCACGGCGCAAACCGTCGCCGCGACGCTGCGCGAGTTGGGATACACGGTGCAGGAGGGGATCGCACAAACCGGCGTGGTCGGCCTGCTGGAAAACGGCCCTGGCCCCGTTATCATGGTGCGGGCCGACATGGATGCTTTGCCCATCCAGGAGGAAAACGACGCGCCCTACGCCTCCGAAATCCCCGGCATGATGCACGCCTGCGGCCACGATGCCAATATGGCTATCGGGCTGGGCCTGGCCGCCCTGATGGCGCGGAACCGGGAGACCTGGCGTGGCACGTTGAAGCTGGTCTTCCAGCCCGGCGAGGAAGGGCAGAACGGCGCGCAGCTCATGGTCGAGGCTGGGGTGTTGGAAAACCCCCGTCCGGAGCGGGTGCTGGCCCTTCACGTGTGGAGCGATTTGCCCTGTGGCGTGGCCGGTGCCACTCCTGGCCCGGTCATGGCGGCTGCGGAGGCCTGGGAGGCCACGATCACCGGCAAGGGCGGCCATGCCGCGCATCCCGAAGATACGGTGGATCCCATCGTGGTTGCCGCGACCACCATCACCGCGCTGCAGACCATCGTCAGCCGCAACGTAGGGGCGCGGGAAACTGCCGTCATCACCGTGGGGATGATTCACAGTGGCGACGCCTTCAACGTGATCCCTGACGTGGCGAAATTGGCCGGCACCGTCCGCAGCTACGATCCGCAGGTCCGCGAGACTCTCCTGCGTCGTTTGCGCGAGGTGATCGAGGGCACGGCCCGGGTGCTGGGGGCCACCGCCGTGCTGAAGATGTATCCCGTGACGCCGGCTCTGGTCAATGATGCGGCGACTACCGGCGTTGTGCAGGACGCCATCCGCGAGACATTGGGCGCGGATGCGCTGCACGTGGGGTTGCGCTCAATGGGCGGCGAGGACGCCGCCTTCTTCCTGAACGAGGTGCCGGGCTGCTATTTCTTTGTCGGCTCAACGCCACCGGGGCAAGAGAAGATTCCACACCACAACCCGCACTTTGACATTGACGAGCAAGCGCTGCCTATCGGCGTTGCCATCATGGCCGAGACTCTGCGTCGTCTGATGCCCCCTGGAGAGAGCTGATGCCACAGCGTGGGCCCTTGCACTGGGTGGATGGTCAGGGTTGGCTCGTTCTGCTGGGCGGCGGTTCCCTCCAACGCGGCGAAACCGACGTGGTGGATTCCCACGTTCTCAGTATCGCCAACCTCGACCGCCCGCTGGCCGTGCTGTGGGGCGGCGGGAGCCAGGAAGAGGCTGAGGCGGTGTTGGAGCACTACATGGCGTTGGGCGGCCCCGGCGGAGAGGCTCTGGTGCTCGACGGCACACCCTGCCACGACCCGGATTTCCTTTCGTTGTTGGCCGAGGCGGGAATTCTGTACTTGGGCGGCGAAAATCCTCTCTTGCTGGCTCGCAGCCTGCAAAATACCCCGGCTTTGAAGCAGATCGTGAAAGGTTTCGCCACTTTGCAGAGTTTGCTCATCGTCGGAGCTGGGGGTGGGGCGGCCGCGCTCGGCGCGTGGGTGAGCGATTCGGCATCCCCGGCGCAGACCTTGCCCGGCCTGAACTTTTTGCGGAGTGCATTAGTCGCCCCTCATTTTACCTGTTCCGAGGAGTCCGTCGCTTTGCGCGTCTTGCTTCAGGCATATCCCAGCTTTGTGGGATTGGGTATCCCCGACAGCACGGCGCTGGCCCTGGGACCGCGCGGACAGGTGGAGACGTGGGGAAAAGGCGAAGTGACGGCTATTGTGCGGCAGTCAGGCAATCGCTGAGACGCTGAAACGCTAAGACGCTGAGACGCTATGACGCTGAGTCGCTGAAACTAAGGAGGCAATATGGCTAAATCCGAACAGACAGTTGTGGTCCGCGTGGGCGGGGAGGCTGGTGAGGGAACGATCACCTTAGGCGATCTCTTCACCCGCATCGCGGCCCGTGTGGGGCTGGAGGTTTACACCTTTCGCACTTATCCCTCCGAGATCAAGGGCGGACAGGTACTCGTTCAGGTGCGCCTCGGCGTGGAGCGCGTGCTTTCGGAAGGCGATGAGGCCGACGTCATGGTGGTGATGAACGAGCAGGGTTGGACGGACAACCGGGAGGACTTACGCCTTCAAGGTGTCCTGATCTATGATCCGGCGGTGCTGGAGCATCCCAACACCCGGGGGCGCGACTCTTACGAGATCCCGGCCGGGGAGATTGCCAAGTCCTTCGATTGGCTGCGCGGCAAGAACTTAGTCATGGTCGGTGCGCTGACCTGGTTATTCCGTTTGGGACTGGATGCGGCTCGTGACGTGGTGCGGGAACGCATGGGGCGTCACGCGGATGTCTTGCCCCAGAACTTGAGGGCGTTGGAGGAGGGCTACACCTACGCCAGGGAACATTATCCAGACACTTTCCCTTACACTTTGTCGCTTCCTGAAACGCCGGAAGAGCGGCTGCTTCTCTCCGGTGCTGAGGCGCTGGCGTTGGGCGCACTGGAAGCCGGTTGTCGTTTCTATGCCGGTTATCCCATCACGCCGGCCACGGGAGTTATGGAGACTATGGCGAAGTACCTGCCGGCCTTCGGCGGGACGCTGGTGCAGGCCGAGGATGAGATCGCGGCTATCAGCATGATCATCGGCGGCTCGTTTGGCGGTTTGCGTTCGATGACCGCTACCTCCGGCCCGGGACTTTCCTTGATGGTCGAGTCACTGGGGCTGGCGAGCATCGCCGAAATCCCCATTGTGATCATCAATGTCCAGCGCGCCGGGCCTTCCACCGGCCTGCCGACCAAGACCTCTCAGGGCGATCTCTTCCTCTCGCTCTACGGCGGTCACGGTGACGCGCCGCGCTTCGTGCTGGCGCCTGATTCTGTCAAGGACTGCTACTACCAGATGATCAACGCCTTCAGTCTGGCCGAATATTTCCAAACCCCGGTGATCGTTCTTTCGGATCAGGCGATGGCCTCCCGCCTGGAGACGATTCCCTATCCGGAGTCCTTATGTGGCGTCTGGAGTGAGTGCCTGGAGCGGCGTCTGCCCACGGAGAAGGAATTGGCCGGCGACTACCGTCGCTATCGCGACAGCAAGAACGGCATTTCCCCCATGGCGATCCCCGGCATGAAAGGGGGTATGTACCTTGCCGAGAGCCTGGAGCACAATGCGTACGGCCACCCCAGTCAGGCCCCAGACAATCACGAGTACATGATGCGCAAGCGGGCCAAGAAGGTGGAGGCCGCGCGCAAGCGACTGGTCAATTGGGAGTCCTCGGCCCGGCGCTGGGGCGTGAAGGGCGCCAAATTTGGCATAATGGGATGGGGGAGCACGCGCGGCGCTGTCCGTGAAGCGATGGAACTTTTCAAGGAGAAAGGCATTGAGATTGAGGCGCTCTACCCGCACTCTCTTTTGCCCATGCCCGACCGGGCGATCTGGGAGTTCATCTACGGGAAGAAGAGCATTTTAGTGCCAGAGGTCAATTTCTCCTCGCAGTTCGCGCGCATGATCGAGCATCGTTACTACAAACAACTGGACGCGGGGGATATTCACATTCACATGCTGGCCCGGGAACGAGGGACGCCGCTCAAGGTTAGCGAGATTTATGAGGCCGCGATAGAGATGGTCGTGGCCGAGGGGGGGAAATGATGAACACGCCTAAAGCCAAAGATTACAAAAGTGGGGTGAAGCCCATCTGGTGTCCTGGCTGCGGGGATTACGCCGTGCTCAACGCTCTAATGCGTGCTTTCGCGGAGCTCGCTCTCCCGCCGGAGGACATCGTGGTGGCTTCGGGCATCGGTTGCTCCAGCCGTTTCCCGGCTTTTCTGAACACCTACGGCTTTCACGGCGTCCATGGCCGTCCCTTGCCCCTGGCGACGGGGATCAAGCTGAGCAATCCCGCCAAAACGGTGGTCGCGGTGGGCGGTGATGGCGATGGCTTCAGCATCGGTGGGGGACACATTCCCCACGCGGCCCGGCGCAACATTGAGATACCCTACATCGTCATGGATAACAGCATCTACGGCATGACCAAGGGCCAGCCCTCGCCGACCTCCCCCCCAGAGACACACTGCAAGGCTTCGCCTTACGGGACGCTGGAGGCCCCGTTGACTCCCATCATGATGGTGTTGGCTTACCAGGCCACCTTTGTAGCGCGGGCCTTTTCCGGTGCGCTCAAGGAGATGGTCGCCATCTTCAAGGCCGCGCTCCGGCATCCGGGCTTCGCCTTCGTCCAGGTGCTCTCGCCCTGCGTGTCATTCTTAGATACTTACCAACATTACCGTGAGATCACCGCGCCACTGCCGGCGGAGCACGACCCCGGTGATTTGATGGCGGCCATGCAGCTGTCGCAGAGCGTGGAACCTCTGTACCTGGGTATCTTCCGCCACACGGAAGAACGCCCGGGGTACAGCCAGGGCCTGCAGGAGCTGCGGGTCAGAGCTGAGGAGAAGCTGCCCGACCTGACGATGTTCGATGTGTTGGACAGCTACGAGCGCTGAATGATGCCTGACCTGCGCCTTATCGCCACCGACATTGACGGCACCCTGGCCAATGTGCAGGGTGAGCTCACGCCCTTCACCCTGCATGTGCTGCGGGTGTTGTTGGCCGAGGGTGTTCCCGTCATCCTCGTCACGGGGCTGAACCCCTGGCCCGCGCGCCGCTACGT
>JAUWHU010000387.1 GCA_030605705.1 Thermoflexia bacterium
CTGTTCCTCTTCGCCTTCTGGCTCTACGCGGATGGCATCGGCACGATCATGAAGATGGCTACCATCTACGGGACGGAGATCGGCATCGGCATGACCGACCTGGTAGGCGCGCTGCTGCTAACGCAGTTCGTGGGCGTGCCGTTCACCTTCCTTTTTGGGTGGCTGGCCCGGAAATTAGGCGCCAAACGCTCCATCTTCTTAGCGTTGAGCGTCTACATGCTGGTATCCATCGGCGGCTACTTCATGACGGAACCGCTTCACTTCTGGATACTGGCCTTCACAGTGGGGACAGTGCAGGGAGGCAGCCAGGCGCTCAGCCGCTCCCTCTTCGGTTCAATGGCCCCCAAGGCGCGCAGCGCGGAGTTCTTCGGCTTCTTCGACATCAGCTCCAAGTTCGCCGGCATCGCCGGGCCGCTGCTCTTCGGCGTGGTCGGCCAGTTGACCGGCACCAGCCGTCTGAGCATCGTCTCGCTGGTCGTTTTCTTCATCGTGGGGATGCTGTTGCTGCAAAAGGTGGACGAGAAGGAAGGCATCCGCATCGCGCAGGAGGAGAACCTGGCGGCGGGGATGGCGTAGACGGCAATGTGCAAATGGCAAATGGCAAATGGCAAATGAGTCTACTGAAAAAACCGAGGATTTCACCACGGTACAGTGTGGGCAGGCAGTGCCCACAGCACAGAGATTTTAAATTTAGCGTCCCGAATAGTATCCCTGTAAAGTATTGGTAGCCTTGTTAAGCGAAAAATTTACCGCAAGGGCGCAAAGAAAACGCAGAAAAACTTGGCGTTCTTTGCGCCTTTGCGTTTTGGTGGTTTAAGTTGTCGTCTCCATGCTCACCAATACTCAAGAGAGAGACTACCGAATCCCGAAAAACCGGGGAATTCTCAAATTTGGGTCTTGACTCTCCTCCTACTGGAGGGCGTATAATGAAAGTACAGGCCTGTGTTTTACCAACGTACACGGAGTGAAACAGATGTTCAAGATCGGAGAGTTTTCCAAACTCAGTCAGGTACCGGTGAAAACCTTACGCTACTACGATGAGATCGGTCTGCTCACGGCAGCGGAGGTGGACCGTTTCACCAGCTACCGTAGCTATTCGGCCGACCAGTTGCCGCGTCTCAATCGCATCCTGGCGCTGAAGGAGCTGGGGCTTTCGCTGGCCCAGATCACCCGTCTGCTCGACGGTGACCTGTCACCCGAACAGATCCGGGGGATGCTGCGGCTAAAGCAGGCTCAAATTCAGCAGCAGGTGCAAGAGGACCAAGCGCAACTGACTCGCGTCGAGTGGCGACTCAGACAAATTGAAAAGGAAGGTACCATGTTAGATTACGAAGTTGTGCTCAAGGAAATTAACCCTCAAACAGTCGCGGGGATACGCGACACCATCCCCACTTACAGCAGTCAAGGCCCCCTGTGGGCAGAGTTATGCGCCTACCTGGCGCAGCACAAGGTCAAAGCCGCCGGCCCGTCGCTGACCCTCTACTACGACACCGAATATCGGGAACGCGATGTGGACGTGGAGACCCTCACGCCGGTCAGCACTCCGCTGCCGGAAAGTGACCGGGTGAAGGTCCGGGAGCTCCCCGGCGGGTTGATGGCCTGCGTCGTTCACCAGGGGGCGTATGACACCCTCGGCGAGGCCTACAGCCAGATACTCGCGTGGATTCAGGCCCACGGCTATCGCATCGTCGGCCCCAACCGGGATGTCTACCTGCGCTGCCCGGACAATGACTACACGGATTCCCTCGCCAGTGGCTACAAAGATTACCTGACGGAGGCCCCTGCCGATTACGTGACGGAGATACAAATCCCCGTCGCCAAGACGTAACGTCCACGACTCAGCCCCCCGCTGTCTACAGCACCCACGACGGCAGGGGGGCGCTGCGATTTATTTCCCGGCGACTTTCTCCCAATCCTCCAAGAATTTCTTCAGGCCCGCGTCGGTAAAGGGGCTGGAGATCATCTTCTGCAGCACGGCGTAGGGCATGGTGAGAATATCCGCCCCGGCCAGCAGGGACTGGGTGACGTGGTAAGTGTTGCGGATGCTGGCTGCTAACACCTGGCAATCGAGGGCGTAGTTGTCGAAAACTGCGCGGGTCTCGCGCACCACCTCAATCCCGTCCAGGCCGGCATCGTCCAGGCGGCCAACGAAGATAGAGGCATAGCTCGCGCCCGCTTTCGCCGCCAGAAAAGCCTGGTTGGCGGAGAAGACGAGCGTGGCGTTGATGCGCCCGTTGGGCCAGCGAGAGATCACATTCATCGCCTTCAGCCCCTCCGGGATAATCGGTATCTTGACGTAGACGTACTCCGACCAGGAAAGAATCTCCCGGGCCTCCTTGATCATCCCCGCCGCGTCAGTGCTGATGACTTCCGCGCTCACCGAACCACGGACGATCTCGACGATCTTGAGTGTCTGCTCCTTGCGGTTCGCCGTTCCGGCCCGGAACATCAGCGAGGGGTTGGTGGTCACGCCATCCAAAATCCCCCAGGACGCTGCTTCTCGAATCTCCTCAATCTTAGCGGTATCCACGAATATCTGTGCCATTGAACCTCTCCTCCGGTGAAGTGAATGTAAGAGCCATCAGCGGTCAGCGTTCAGCCGTTAGTAGAATCGCTACTGCGCTTTGCATTGGCCTAAATTAAACCCTCGAAAGGACATTTAGTCAAATGGCAGAGGGGCAGAAGTGACACGTCTGCTCCGAAAAGCTCCCCGCCCCCGTCCCCGGGGGCGGGCTGGTGAGGGAACTCGCACATGTGGTGCCCCCGAGACGGGGGCTTGGAGCAGTGTGAATGCGACTCTTACTCCAATGAAATAGCTCATCCGCCCCTTGCTGTCAGTCCCAGGTGTGGTATCTTTGAGGTTGAGCATTGAAATCATTGTATCTTCTCAATAATCCGAGGCGTCTCGAGCCGATCTTGCTCTTTTCTGCCACGAATTACACGAATTAACACAAAAAAGAAAGAAAAATTAGTGAAATTCGTGTAATTCGTGGCTGATTTTTGATTGCCCTCATTTTTCGAGAAGATACAAATTGTTCAAACCTCCAAACTTAGGAGGTTTTATCGAAGGAGTTACGAAGAGATGACTGTATCACGAGCACCAGAGCACCCTTTCACGTGGGGCTTAGAGAGCACCTTGACCCGGTCGGGGATTTGGGTCATCGCAGCGTACATCGCCACGCAAATCCTCGCCGACATCGGCAGTCTGAAGATCGCGCTGGTGGCGGGCTTCAGCATTGACGGCGGGACTTTCATCTATCCGCTCACCTTCACCCTGCGGGATATGGTACACAAGTTGCTCGGTCGCCGGGCCGCGCGCACCGTCATCGTCGCCGCCGGCGTCATCAATTTGCTGATGGCGGCCTATTTCGCTTTCCTGAGCAACCTCACACCTGATCCCATCTGGCCCTTGCAGAATGCTTTCGCCAGTGTTCTCAGCCCTGTATGGCGGATCGTCGTCGCCAGCATCGTCGCCGAGCTGGCGAGCGAGTTGTTAGACACCGAAATCTATCATCTGTGGGTGACGCGGGTCACGCGGCGCTACCAATGGACGCGAGTCCTGGTCAGCAACAGCTTCAGCATCCCGTTAGATAGCCTCATTTTCTGCTGGGGAGCGTTCGGCAACGTGCTGCCCGTGGCGGTGGTCTGGTCCATCTTCTGTGCCAATGTGCTGATCAAGGGGTTGACAACGCTGGTAAGCCTGCCGGGAATCTACCTGGTGCAGGAACGTGGGAAGGCATGATCCAATGACAAACAACGAAATCAAAAATGGGGAACGGACACCCGACGAGGCATCTCAGTCGCTGATTGAGCAATTTCTGGCCGAAGGCGACGTGGTGGGAGCAGAGGGCGTGACAGAGACCGACTGGCACTTGGAAGAACTGCCGGAAGGACACCGGTCGGGATTCGTGACGCTCGTCGGGCGGCCCAACGTGGGCAAGTCCACCCTCATCAACGCGCTAGTGGGGCAGAAGATCGCCATCGTCTCGCCCAAACCCCAAACGACCCGCAACCGCATCATCGGCATCCTCACCCAGCCCACGCACCAGATCATCTTCAGCGACACGCCCGGCATCCACCAGAAGCCGGGTCACAGGCTCAACCGGCTGATGATCGAGCAGGCCATCGCCGCCATCCCCGATGCCGACGTGCTCCTCTTCGTGGTAGATGTCTCCATGCAGCCACGGGATGAGGACCGGTTCATCGCCCGGCTGCTGCAAAAGAAGGCCGGCCGGTGCCCGATCTTTTTCGCGCTCAACAAAATGGATCGCTTGCCGTTGGAAGGAGCCAAAAAACGCATCGAAAGCTACTGGGCGCTGTTGCCCCAGCACACCGAATCCATGCCCGTCAGCGCGCTGCGCGGCACCAACATCCAGAAGCTACTGGATCGCATCTTAGAGATCATGCCCGCAGGCCCGCGCTACTATCCCGGCGATCAAATAACCGATCAGACCGAGAGACAGGTCGCAGCGGAACTGATCCGCGAAGCGGTGCTGCGCCAGACCTACCAGGAAGTGCCCCACGCCACCGCCGTCCTGGTGGAGGAGTTACAGACGCGGGACAACGGCGATACTTACATCGAGGCGCGAATCTGGGTGGAGCGCGAGTCGCAGAAGCCAATCATCATCGGGAAGAAAGGGCAACAGCTCAAGAAGATCGGGACGTCCGCCCGCCGGGAGCTGGAACGCTTCATCGGGGGCAAGGTCTACTTGGATCTGTGGGTCAAGGTCAAGCCCAAATGGCGGGATCACGGGGCCAGGTTGCGGGAGTTGGGGTTCTAAGAGAAGAGTTGCAAGTTATGAGTTACGAGTTGAAAGTTGAAAGTCGAAAGTTACTCTACTGGAAAATCAGGGATTTCACCACAGAGATTTTAAACTTGACCCTGAGAAGATTAACTCTTTGACGTGTAAAACGGATATGTTTCACGCTTGACGTTTGACGCTTGACGTTTGACGCTTGTCGTTTGACGCTTGTCGTCTCACGCCTCACGTTTCCGCGCTTCCCAGAACGCCGCGCGGTAATCCTCGAAACGCCCAACCAGGATCGCTTCTCGCAGCTCCTTGATGAGCGTCAGCATCGTGTGGAGGTTGTGGATGCTGAGCAGCGTCGCGGCTAAGATTTCTTTAGCCATGACCAGGTGTCGCAGGTATGCCCGGCTGAAGGTCTGACAGGTGTAGCAGGCACAGGTCTCGTCGAGGGGGACAGAGTCCTCGGCGAAGCGAGCGTTGCGCAGATTGAGCCTGCCGGTGCGCAGAATCGCCTGCCCGTTGCGGGCTACCCGCGTCGGCAACACGCAGTCGAAGAGGTCCACCCCCCGGGCCACCCCCTCCACCAAGTCCTCCGGCGTCCCCACCCCCATGAGATAGCGCGGCTTGTGCGTGGGCAGAAGCGGCGTGGTCAACGCCAGCGTGTCGAGCAGCTGCGCCTTCGTCTCCCCCACCGATAGCCCGCCGATGGCGTAGCCGGGGAAACCCATCTCCGTGAGGACGCGCGCGCTCTCCTCCCGCAAGTCAGGGAAGATACCGCCCTGCACGATGCCGAAGAGGGCCTGGTCGGGACGGGTGTGCGCGGCCTGGCAACGCTCGGCCCAGGCGTGAGTGCGCCGCAACGCTTGCACGTTGTAGTCGTAGTCGTCGGGCGGGGCGCACTCGTCAAGCACCATCGCGATGTCTGCGCCCAGGAGCTGCTCGATCTCCATCACCCGTTCCGGCGTGAAGCGATGCCGTGAGCCGTCGAGGTGCGAGTGAAACGTCACGCCGTCGTCGTCAATGGTCCGCAACGATTTATGTCCCCGTCCGCCCCCCAGGCTGAAGACCTGGAACCCGCCGGAATCGGTGAGCAGTGGGCCGGGCCACCCCATGAAAGCGTGTAGCCCTCCCAGGCGCGCCACCACTTCGGCGCCGGGACGCAGGTAGAGGTGATACGTGTTCGCCAGCACCAGCTCCGCGCCCGCTTCAGCGAGCTGGCGCGGTGTCAGCGACTTGACCGTCGCCTGCGTCCCCACCGGCGCGTAGAGCGGCGTGGGCAGCGGGCCGTGGGCCGTGTGGAAGATACCGGCGCGGGCCGGCCCCTCCGTCGCCAGCAGCTCGAAGTGGAACAACCCGGCAGAAAGATCCTCTGTCATGGAGCAGGAGGCGTGGGGATGGGCAGAGGGGAAATGAGTGTTGTTTCCTCAGCTTGCTCTACAAGCGGCGGCAGCACCAGATCCATCACGTCGGCCCACAGCGACTCGAGCTCCGGCCCCACGCGGAAGGAGTCCTCTTCGATCAAACCTTCCAACGCGGCCATCCGTTCCTGTAGCGGCGCCAACGTATCCGCCAGCTCCGGGGATGCGGCGGCAGCGCGCTCCAGGTGTTCCACTGCCAGGCGCACCGTATCCTGGGCTGCGCGCGGATTTTCTTCGAGCAGCAAAAGGCGCACCTTGAGCAAGTCCTGGGCCGTTTGGATGAGCGACAGCCGGCCTTCCAGCCCGCCCAGCTGGAGCCGGGTATCCTCGCCTCGCCATGCAGCGGCGTCCATCTCCATCTCGAAAGCCTTGCCCAGCGCTACCACGGCTTCCTGTTGAGAGGTCAAATCCTGCTCTACCTGGGTCACCTGTTGTTCTAAATCTTGAATAAGCGCGTCGGCTGCCTGGAGAGCTTCGGCCTGCGCTTGGAGAGCTTCAGCCTGCGTTTGCATCTCCTGCGCCTGTACCGTCATATCTTCCTGCAGTTGCGCCCGTTCAGTTTCTAAGGTTACGATGCGCGCCTGGAAGGTTTGCATCTCTTCCCCCACACGCGCCTGGTTCTGGGCCAGTTCCTGTTCCAGTGAGGCGAGCTGCGCAGTATTATTCTGCACCGGCTGTACCAGTGAGTGGTAAACCCACGGGACGCCGTAGTGGAGACCCGCTCCCACCAACACACCTAATACGATGACCATTGTCAAATACAACAGGAACTTAAAGAACTTCCCCACGGCTCGCCAGAATGGACTGCCGGTCTGGGTTGTGTACGGTTGCTGTGTCATTTTTTCTCTCCTATTGAAAGCCTCGTTTGTGGCGAATTTTACCACGGAGGACACAGAGATTTTCTTCTTTGTTTTTCTCAGCGTTCTCTGCGGTAAACCCCCCTTTTGGTTTTGGTTTGTCCAGGTTAGGGTCGTGCCGCATGATCTGCGACAGACCTGCATGTCTGCGGCCTCGGCTACCCCTCGGCACTACGTCTCCAGACCGTGCCGTCCGTGGAGTTGATGACTCCTCACTCCTCATTCCTCATTCCTCTGACTCCACCGGTGCATCTGCTGTACCGAAGAATTTTTCCAACAAAGCGCCCAGCTCCTGGAAGAAATTGTCCGCCTTCTCAACCTGTACCTGCACCTCGGTCAACCCGCCCGACAATTCCTCGACCTCCCCTTGCAGGGCTTCTGTCTCCTCATCAAGCGCCGTCAAACTCTGGCTTAGCGACTCCACTTGACCTTCGACCTGCGTCATGCGCGCGGTCAAACTTTCTAACGTGTCCAGTCGCTGCCGCAGACCAGACACCTCCCCTCGCAAGGAATCTTGCCGTGCGGAGAGGTCTGCGACGCGGGTGCGCACGTTATTCAAGGCCATGCTGCGGTTGATGTCCAACGTCCCGTTGATCCCGGAGAGGACCAAGAGCGCGAAGATCATCCCCAAGAATCCTCCCAGCAGCGACGACCAGAGCCAGGTCAGTCCTCCGCCGGCCCGCCGTGGAGGTTGAGGTGGCGGCGAGGGAGGAATCTGAACCGGCGTTGCGGGCTGCGCGGGACGCGGCGCGTGCTCCTCCGCAACCGCCGCGGGCGACTCGGTTTCAATCGCTGCCGGTTCGAGGGGGGGCAGCGAAACTATTTCCTCCACGTCCGGCTCTGCGGCAAACTCCTCCATCAGCGGTGCGAGGGGTAGCGGCGAAACCATTTCCTCCACGTCCGGCTCTGCGGCAAGCTCCTCCATCAGCGGTGCGAGAGCTGGCGGCGAAACCGTTTCCTCCACGCCCGGTTCTGCGGCAGGCTCTTCCATCGGCGGGGCCGCTTCCTCCGCGCCCGGCTCTACGGCAGGGAAAACCGTGGGGATGGTGGCCGCCAGCCGGTCCGCGAGGTGTTCATAGAGCGGCGGCCCAATGCCGGTGACGGCCGTGATCTCCTGCGGCAAGAAAAACGGCCCGTGTACCTCGCGGTACGCGACGATACGCCGGGCCAACTGTGGGCCGATGCCGGGGAGAGTACATAACTCCTCCGGCGTGGCCGCGTTAAGATCCACTTTCTCAGGTTGCGCTGCTACTTCAACGAGCGCGTCTGTTTCTGTCTGGATTTCTTCTGTCATCGTGATCTCCTTTTTGGTGGGAAGAAAACCGCTCACACAACAACCTCAATCGCTCTGGCCGTATCATCTCAATATTCTGGGGGGATTTTTACCACAGAGACACAGAGGGCACAGAGTTTTTTTATTCTTTCTCCGTGTTCTCTGTGCCTCTGTGGTGAGAATGACAGCTAACAAAATGTTTCCCCCTACTTATTGAGAAGATACCTCTGGCCTTGCATCAAACGACTAAAGTCATTACTACGAGCAAAATTACCAATGTCCAATACTCATATTATAAAGTCGAGCGGGAAATATGGCAACTGGCTGCGTGGAGAGGGCATGTGGCCCGTTGACAAATCAAGTCCGCATGTTACCATAACGCGGCAAATGACAAACAAATGACAAATTGACTCCCCTGAAAAAAGAGCTCTCACCACGGAGGACACGGAGAAGATAGAAAAAAAATTGATATTTGGTTTAAGAAAATTCCACTTCACACGTCAAAAAATTAATTTTCTCAAGGTCAAGTTTAAAATCTCTGCGCTCTCTGTTTGTGGGCACTGCCTGCCCACACCTGCGGTCTGTGATGAAATTCTTAGTTTTTTCAGTAGACTCACAAATGAGCAAATGACAAATGAACCAAACCAAAGACGTTTCACCTGCCGACGCGCTGCGCCGTGAAATTTTGGACAAGGTCGCCGAGTACACCCGGTTGACCCACCGCCCCATCCCTTTCGCGCCGGGCGAGACGTGGGTGAACTACGGCGGGTGGGTTTACGACGAGCGCGAGTTGCAAAGCGCGGTCGAGGCTATCCTTGATCTGTGGCTGACCGATGGCCCGCGCGTCGCGGCGTTCTCGGATGCACTGGCCCGCTACCAGGGACTGGCCCACATCCTGCCCGTCAACTCCGGCTCCTCGGCCAACCTCATCGCCATGACGACGCTGTGTTCCCGTCGCCTGGAACACCCCTTGCGCCCCGGCGACGAGGTCATCACGCCTGCCGCGACTTTTGCGACGACCGTCGCTCCCATCGTGCAGAACGGGCTGGTCCCCGTTTTCGTGGACTGTCGCCTGGGAACCTACAACCTCGACGTGGAGCTGCTGGA
>JAUWHU010000216.1 GCA_030605705.1 Thermoflexia bacterium
CGGCAACAGCCCCGGCTCCTGCTCCTGGAGAACGCCCACTGGATGCCACCGGCCTCTCTGGAGCTCCTCGACAGCCTGATCCATGAGCCACCCGACGCCCCCCTGCTCCTCCTGATCACCTGCCGGGATGAGGGCGATTTCCAGGAACGTTGGGGCGCGCGTCCTGAACTCATCCTCAGCGCATTAGAGCCACTCTCCCGTAAAGCCACCATCCAGCTGGCACGCCGGCTCGCGCACACGTCGCAGCTTCCCCGCGCGGTCGAACGCTGGCTTGTCAAGCGTGGCGGCGGCATTCCCCTCTTCACCATCGAAGCCCTGCGGACGCTGATCGCTTCAGGCATCTTGAGCAAACAAGACGGAGAGTGGCAGCTCACGCAGCCGCTGGAAGACACGCCCTTGCCCGACACCATCTACGACATCCTGCAAAGCCGGATTGACCAGCTGGAACCTCCCAGCCGTCACTTGATGCGCGCAGCGACCGTCGTGGGAGACACCATGACCATGCCGATGCTGGTGACAGGCTACGGCGAGGAAACACGTCCGGCAGTGAAACGCCGGCTGCCCGACCTCGTCCCGCTGGGGCTGGTCTATGGCGATCCGGCCTGCGAGACTCTCGTCTTTCGCCAGCCACTCGTGCGTGAGGTTGCCTATCGCGGCCTGCCCTACCGCATCCGGCGGCTGATCCACCGGCGACTGGTAGAATTCTTGGACAGCCATCGTGAGAAATCCACCTCCAACTGGCTCCCGCTGCTGGCCCATCACGCCCTCGAAGGTCAGGCCTGGGAGATGGCAATCAGCGCCAATTTGGAGCTGGGACAGCACGCCCTGCACAATTATCTTACCACCCAGGCAGTGCAGGCATTCCGGAACGTCCTGCAGGCGGCGGATGCAGGGCAATTGCCGGCCCACAGCGCTCGCTTCGAGGCGCACCACCTCCTGGGAGATACACTGACCATCCTGGGGCAATATGAGAAGGCGCTGGAACACCTGGGCGCAGCCCGGAAACTGCTCCCGTCCACCCCCACCACGCAAGATGAGATCAAGCAGTTGGCCGACATCGAATACCACTGCGCCTCGGTCCTGGAAAGCCAGGGACACTATCCAGAAGCCTTCGCGGCCGTGAACCGAGGGTTGGCCTTGCCAGGTGTCGAAGGCATGTTGGAAGGAGCACGCCTCTACTTGATAGGGGCCGGATTGTACCATCGCCTGGGGCAAGCTGCTTCCTCGGAGAGCTATGCAAATAAAAGCATAAAACTGTCAAAACTTTTCTCCACGAACGAGGGGCGCAAGATCCAGGCGCGAGCACTCTACCTCCTCGCATTTCTGGCATCGCAACGCGGAGAGTCCCAGGAGGGGCTTCGACTGGGTCAACAAAGCCTCCAGATGTACAAGACACTGGCCGACCTGCTGGGGGAGATGGATGCCCACAACCAGCTGTCGCTCATCAACCTGGCGGTGGGCAATTGGCCGGCCGCCGTGGTACATGGGGAGCAAGCTCTCTCCATCGCGCAACGCATCCGCCACACCGAAGGCGAAGCCAAAGTCGCTGCCAACCTGGGGGAAATCTACCGCTGTCAGGGGCGATGGCAGGAAGCACGCCATTCTTACACACTGGCGCTCAAGATCGCCAGCGAGCAAGGGATCACCTACGGTGTGGCGCTGATGAAACATAATCTCGCCATCCTATCACTTGAGGAAGGGCAGCTAGACGATGCTCAACACCAGCTGGATGAAGCCGAACATCTCTTCCATGAGATTGGTTCGGAGACCATCCTGCCAGAGCTCTATCGCCATCGCGGTCTTCTGGCCTTGCTCCAAAAACAACCGGAGAGAGCGCTGGAATGGATATCACGCTCTCTCCAGAAAGCGACCGACCAAGGGGCGCGCCAAGAAATCGGGCGCACCCAACGCCTCCTGGCCGAAGTACACCTTGCCCTGGGACAATGTCATCAGGCCGAAGACGCGCTCCGCCGGGCCGCAGCAACAGCCCAGGCCACGGAGGATCGCTACGGCGTGGCCCAGGCACTGCTTACCCAGGCTCGTTATTATCATCATTGCGAAGATACCGGTAAGGCACTCGTTAAATTGCCCCAGGCGCTCGCTCAATTTGTCACGCTGGGCGCCACAAAAGATATCCAAGTAGCTCAGTCGCTCCTGGAGCAATGGCAGGCGACGGGAGGAGAATGGAGAATGGAAAATGAAGAATCGAGTCAGAACCACAGTCCGTCTTTGGAAGAATAGCTTGATCATCCACCTGAAAGGAGAACGACATGAAGAAGAAAACCTTGTTGTTTAGTTTGAGTATCACAGGATTGCTGTTCCTGGCACTCTTCATCTCTATTTCGTCCCCGGCCAACGCTGGCGGAGAGACTCCGCCGCCAGACGCGGTAGCGATAACCTCCTTCGTTCCACCACAAAGCATGGAGACTGGATATGAATGTGCCCTCCCTTACTTTTCCGCGGAACCGGATAAGTTACCCACCTCCCTCCACATCATGAACGCCGACATAACCACCGTCACTGTGAATCTCTACTTATGGGGGCCTGCCGGTGGCGAGTGGCAAGATGCAGCCCTGATCACCCACACCATGCCTCCCCAAGGAAGTACGCTCATCGCCCAGGACGATTTCTACAACGCGTCTCTGGGCGAGATTCTCACCGGAACCGGCTGGGTCACGGCGACAGGAAACATTGCTTGTCTGGTGAAAGCCACCCCCGGGCCGACCTCCCCCCATTACCTGATGGCCTATACTCCCCGCCCCGACACCATACCCTACGGACTGCTCTTTCCCTGGATCGGTACTGATCGAGAGTACCTGCATCCCATTGTCTACCTCCAGAACGGCGCCACCCAACCGGCCACCGTGACCCTGCAGCTGCTCATCGGAGAAAGCGCGCGCTCCACCACGACTGTCCAGCTCCAACCTCACGCCCTCCTGACTTACGATCCGGTACTTGATGGCGGTCTGGACCCAAACGAGTCTGGAATGCTCGCAGTTAACAGCTGGGAACCGGGGCTGGCCGGTTACCTGGCCCTGCTGGACGAAACGGGCGCTCCCGTGGA
>JAUWHU010000395.1 GCA_030605705.1 Thermoflexia bacterium
TAGGGGAGAAATCGAGTTTTCGACCCCAGCTATCTCCCACAGGGAGATGGCTGGAGGGAGGGCTTTCTCGCAAAGTAATGTGAGTCTCTGGGACTTTGCATGGTGGGTGTGCCGAGACGTGAATTTTTCACCACGGATTACACAGATTACACTGATTTTTGATCTTTTTCGCGTGAATTCGCGTCATTCGCGGTTGATTTTGGCTTGACCATGCAAAATACCAACGAGCCAGTAATGTGAACCATATCAGGAATCGCTGCTCTTGCAATATCTACATACTCAGCTCAATTACATCCACATCTTGCAGAACACGCTCGCGGCTGACTATTTGCCCATTAAAGGCGGCGCTGGTACTGGATAGCGCCGGCCGGCCGCGCATCAGCCACTATGACCTTCATGCGAAGGAATTGCGTTACATCTGGTGGGGGCCGTAGGGAGTGCGGGGAGACCAGGAGAGGAGGTGAAGGAGACAAGGAGACAGGGAGACAAGGTGAACCACTAAGGGAGTCCCAGAATTTAAATTATCCCCTTCACGGTAGTAACGACTTTAGTCGTTCAGAGCGACTGAAGTCGCTACTACGACTGCCACAGCTTATGATTTTGGGGTAATGATTTCTCTGAAATAGCCTAACCTACCAATTTATCAATTTACCAAGTAAGGAGGTACAATCATGTATCGGCGCAAGCGTTTTTCGTATCTGATCGGCTCTCTCGCCATCGCAGTCCTGGCGGTGGCGGCGTTCTTGGCCCTGATGGGGGGCAGCCAGACAAGGGCGGCCCCGCTGTCGCGCCATCTGGCGCATACTGAAATCACGACCGACACTGTCTGGGGACCGGGCGTGGTGACAGTCACCGAGGACGTAGTCGTCAAGAACGGGGCCACGTTGGTCATCACACCCGGCACCACGGTGCGCATTTTCACCGACACCGCACCCTACCTCGGCGGCGTCTCGGATACGAAGATCGAGATCATCGTCGAGGACGGGAGGCTGGTGGCCGACGGCTTTATCACCGACACCCAAATCATCACTCCCTTCCAAACCATCACCTTCACCAGCGCATTCAGCGATGGCAAGCACCCGTGGTGGGGCATCCGCATCCTGGACAGGGACGCCGGCGAGAGCGTGATCAACTACGCCCTCGTCGAGATGGGTACCTGGGGCATCTACGTCGAGAACTCCTCGCCCACCGTGACCCACAGCATCATCCGCTATATGTGGGGAGACAATGGCGCCGTCGGCGCCGACGGCGTCGACGGCGCTGTCGGCGCTGACGGTACCGCTGGCCATCCCACCGGCGACCCCGGCTTGCTGGGCGGCGCTGGCGCCGATGGTGGGGATGGCCAGCCGGCCTACGGCATCTACGTCACCGGCAACAGCACGCCCACCATCGCATCCAACGAGATCTACGATATCCATGGCGGCAGGGGCGGCTATGGCGGAGGGGGCGGCAAGGGCGGGGACGGCGGAGCGGGGTATAGTCCTGATCCTGGCAGCGGCTACAATGGGGGAATGGGTGTCTCTGGCGGCAAGGGCGGCGCTGGCGCCGCCGGCGCCGACGCGGCCGGCATCTACGTGGATGGCGCCACGCCCAGCATCTACGATAACACCATCTACTACATCTCTGGCGGCAGCGGCGGCTACGGCGGCTACGGCTGTGACGGCGGCAGCGGCGGCAGCGGCGGCCACGGCTCCACCGACGGCTTACACCTTATGTACGGCGGTGACGCTGGCCAGACCGGCTCTGGAGGCGACGGCGGGAACGCCGGCCAAAGCGGCCGGACCTGGGGTATCTACGTCACCGGGAACAGTGCGCCCGAGGTACGGGGCAACGAGATTTACGCCATCACCGGCGCCTGGATGGCCGGCCGGGGCGGCGACGGCGGCAACGGCGGCATAGGCGGCAATGGCGGCAACGGCGCCGGCTTTAGTGGCTCCGTTGGCCCCCCCGGCGCGAGTGGCGACGGCGGCGCCGGCGGTAACGGCGGCAGCGGTGCCACCGGGGGCGAGGCGTCCGGCATCCACACCACCAACGAGACCCAGGCCCAGGTCGTGGATAACCTGGTGTGGTATGTGATGGGCGGCAGGGGCGGCAAGGGCGGCTATCCCGGCAAGGGCGATGCCGGCGCCGCCGGCAGCATCGGCGGCAATGGCGGCGGCAATGGCGGCCACGGCGGCAACGGCGGCAGTGGTGGAGATGGCGGCGACGGCGGCCTGGGGGCCTGCCTGCGCGACCCCTCCGCCACGCCCGACTTCCTACGCAACACCGTCTTCTCCTGCCACGGCGGCGATGGCGGCGATGGGGGGAGACATTTCTCTACCGTAACCGGAGGCGCAGGGGGCGACGGCGGCGATAGCGCGAACTCGGATGGTGGCACCGGCGGCAGAGGCGGCGACGGCGGCAAAGGCGCCAGTAACGGGACCGGCGGGGCCGGCGGCGAGGGCGTGGGCATCCTCTCCGACGCCACCCCCGACGTGATCAACAACGTCGTCTATGGTGTCTACGGTGGCAGCGGCGGCGCGGGCGGGAGTTCCTGGAACCTCGCCGCCGGCCAAGGCGGCGACGGTGGCGACGGCGGCAATGGCGTCTCCCCCGGCAGCGGCGGTGCCGGCGGCGATGGCGGCGCTGGTGGCGATGGCAAGAATGGCGGCAACGCGGGCGACGGCGTCGGCATTCATACCGACACCGCCAGCGGCGCCCCCCGCATTGTCAACAACACCGTAGATCGCCTCGATCGCGGCGACGCAGGAGAAGCGGGAGAAGGGGGGAGCGGCGGTAGCGGCGGGGCGCCCGGTATACCCGGCAGCCCCTCTCCTGGCAGTGACGGCGTCGCTGGCGGGGATGGCCTGACCGGCGCTGAGAGCAAGACCGTCGGCCTCTACTTCACCAACGACGCCGTCGGCGAGGTCTACAACAACATCGTCGCGCGCACTGTCTACACCACCAACCCGTACCTCGTCGGCACCTACACCAACTCCTTCGGCATCAAGGCCGAGACAACCGTCCTCCTGGGTGTGGCCGCAGTCGCCAATCTGGACTACAACAACGTCTGGAACTGGGAGACCAACTACGACGGCGTCACCATGGGTGCCAACGACATCAGCGCCGATCCCTTGTTTGTGGACGTGTTTTGTATGGACTGCGAGGATTTCCGGCTGCTCACCGGCTCGCCCTGCATAGACACGGCCAGCAACGACCAGGCTCCGGCCGACGACCACGACGGGGTTCTCCGCCCGCAGGACGGCGATCTGGACGGCGACTACGTCGCCGACATGGGAGCCTACGAGCACATCACCGGTACCACCACCTTCACCATCACGCCCGGCGCTGGCGATGTCATCACCACTCCCGACGGTCTCGTGGAGATCGAATGGCCGACCGGAGCAATCACCTGCAGCAGCGTGATGACCTACACTCCGCTGGGCGCGCCCGGTCAGGCGTTGCCTGGCGCGCTCGTCTTCGGCGGCATCGCCTTCGACTTGCAGGCGACCGACTGCAATGGCGACCCGCTGACCACCGACTTCCTCAAGCCCCTCAACCTTACCGTCCACTACGCCGAACCGTTGCTACCGTTTGGGATGGACGAGGAGACGATGTCCATCCACAAGTGGGACGGTACGGCGGAGCAATGGGTGAAACTGCCGGTCATTGGCCGCAACACGTCATTCAACATCATCACCGTGCGGCTGGAGCGACTGTGCGAGTTTGACCTGCTGGGGACCGTAGTGCAGAGTAAGATCTATCTGCCGCTGGTGCTACGCAACTACACACCGTAGTCCTCTCTCTAACCTCTCCCTGACCCTCCCCCGAAGTTGGGAGGAAGGTCAGGGGGAGGGCCGGGATGGGAAATAAGAAAAAATAAGGAGCAACCGATGAAATTCAAACCACTTCTCATTTCACTTACCCTGGGGCTGGCCCTGGCTCTATCGTGGCTGCCGGCCCTGGGCCAAGCTGATCCTGAGCAAAGTCAAAGGGCCAAAAGGTTAGTCGCTGGCGTGACGACCGACATAGACGGACAGGCGCGAGATAGCCAGCCCGACATTGACGCGGCCGAGAGCTACTCCTGCACCGCGCTGAGCAGCGTGAGCATTGATGGCCCGACGACAGGTGTCCCCGGCAGTCTCCACACCTTTATCGCCGCCGTCGCCCCGCCGACGGCCACTCTGCCGGTCACTTACACCTGGCAGGCCACAGGCCAGACCGGCGTGGCGACGACCACACACGAACTGAGTCACACCGTCTCTTTCGCCTGGTCCGCTGGCGTGACCGGCACAAAAACCATCACCGTCACCGCTGCCAACTGCGGGAGCAGCGTTTCCCGGACCCACACCATCACGCTGGAGTTGACGAGAATCTACCTGCCGCTGGTGATGCATAACTGGCCGCCCCCGACGTGGCACTCGGAGTGCGTGGACTGCCCCCCCAGTATCGAGCAAATCACCCAGGGCAGCATCGCGCTGGACAGCGCCGGCCATCCTCACGTGGCTTATGGCGGAGACAATCTCTACTATGCCTGGCACGACGGGACAGGCTGGCAGGGCGAGGTGGCTGACCCCAGCTCCCTGGTAGGGGCCTGGGCCGCCATCGCCCTGGATGGGGATGATCATCCTCACATCAGCTATTACAACTACGACACCGGAGATCTGAAATACGCCCACTGGGACGGCTCCACCTGGATTTCAGAAACGGTAGACTATGATGGAGGATGGAACAGCTACATCGCCATAGACAGTCACGGCCGTCCCCACATCGCCTACCGGGACGCCCAGGGGTTCAGCGGTACGGCTCTCAAGTACGCTCACTGGGACGGCTCCGCCTGGCAGATTGATACCATCGAAGATCTTATCTCTACTATCAACTCCCGGGACACGACTCTGGGGCTGGACGGCGATGACCAGCCCCACATCAGCTACAGCGTCTCCGGTTCCGGCGGCGACCCGGACTATCTCTACCACGCTTACCTGGACGGGGGCCATTGGCTGACCGAGACTGTAGCGACAGCCGAGGGCATTGGCGACAACGCATTGGCCCTGAACAGCGCCGGCGATCCGCGCATCATCTATTGTGCCATTGATGACAACGCCCGCCGGCTCGGTTATGCCTGGTGGGATGGCGGCCAATGGCGCAACGACACGCTGACTACTTCCGACAACATCATCGCGGCCCTTTCGCTGGCGCTGGATGGCAGCGACGTTCCTCACGCGAGCTACTATTTGAACGCGGATACCAGTATGCACTATGCTCATTGGGATGGGGCCTGGCAGTTCGAGACCGTGGAAAGCGGGCTGAGCCTAGAAGGGGAAATATCATCCCTGGCCCTGGATGGCGCCGGACGGCCGCACCTTCTCTACCTCCTCGATAACACCACCCTCAAGTACGCTCACCAGGAGGGCGCTGCGTGGCAGACGGAGGCCGTCGCCCAGGGTGGAGACCCCGGCCGCTACAGTGCTATGGTTCTGGACCAGGCGGAGCGGCCCCACGTCATCTACGCTGACCAGGACCGTATGCAACTGAAGTACGCTGTCTGGGACGGCGCGGCGTGGCAGACCCAGGCCGTGGACCAGGGAAACAGTGGGTATGCTTTCTACTATGCCGGGCTGGCCCTGGACGGGGCCGGCCATCCCCACGTCGCCTACAACAAGAAAGACGCAGTCTTTGGTAACGAACTGCGCTATGCGCGCTGGGATGGCGCGGCCTGGCAGATGCAGACGTTGCTGAGCAAGGACGTTGGATCCGCCTCGAGAGCGGCAGCGCTGGTACTGGACAGCGCCGGAAGGCCACACATCGTCCACGGCGTCTGGAACGGCATCGCTCATACCTACTGGGACGGCGCGGCCTGGCAATCCGAGACGGTGGACGCCCAGGCCGCGTCCAGTTCCAGCCGGCTTTCGTTGACGATAGACGGCGCTGGCAAGCTCCACCTGGCTTACTGGGACGTGACCAACGAGGCGCTCAAGTATGCCTACAAGGATGGCGCGGGCTGGCACGTCCAGACAGTGGACGAGGAAGGTCGCAGCCCCTGGATAGCCCTGGACAGCGCCGGCCGGCCCCACATCAGTTACTGCAGGATACCGGGCAGTTACTGTGAGGAACTCCGTTATGCGCGCTGGGATGGAACGCAGTGGCAGATCTCGACGCTGGAGGGCGGGGGTAAAACCGGCTTTTACACCTCGCTGGCGTTGGACAGCGCCGACCACCCGCATATCAGTTACCTTAACGGTGACGAGGGCTATGTTCTCAAGTATGCCCGTTGGGACGGGACGGCGTGGCAGATCGAGACGGTAGATAGCAACGAGAGCAGCGGTTACTATACCTCGCTGGTTCTAGACAGCGCCGGCCGGCCCCGTATCAGCCACTATGACTTTCATAAGAAGGAATTGCGTCACACCTGGTGGGGGCCATAGGGGGTGCGAGGAGACCAGGAGAGGAGGTGACAAGGAGACTGGGAGACAAGATGAATCACTAAGGGAGTCCCAGAATTTCAATTATCCCCTTCACAGTAGTAACGACTTCAGTCGTTCAAAGCGACTGCCACAGCTTATGATTTTGGGGTAATGATTTCTCTGGAATAGCCTAACTTACCAATTTATCAATTTACCAAGTAAGGAGGTACAATCATGTATCGGCGCAAGCGTTTTTCGTATCTGAGCGGTTCTCTCGCCATCGCAGTCCTGGCGGTGGCGGCGTTCCTGGTTCTGATGGGGGGTAGCCAGACGAGGGCGGCCCCGCCGTCGCGCCCTCTGGCGCACACTGAAATCACGGCCGACACCGTCTGGGGACCGGGCGTGGTGATAGTCACCAGTGATGTGGTCATCAAAAACGGAGCCGTGTTGACCGTTTTGCCCTACACCGAGGTGAGATTTGGCACCGAGGCTATTTGGTTCGACCCTGATCCCTATCTCGACGGCGTTTCAGAACTGGTCGAGATCATCGTCGAAGATGGCCGGTTGGTGGCCGATGGCTACGTGAGCGCAACGCAAATCATTACCCCCTTCCAAACCATTACATTCACTAGCGGAACCTGGGGCGATCCCGACTGGTATGGCATCCGAATTCTCGACGGGGGCGCGGGCGGCGAAAGTATCATCAACTTCGCCCGCATCGAGATATGTCAAAGGCCAATTTCTATAGATAATGCTGCCCCCGACGTGACCCACAACGTTATTGCCCAAGTTACAACCTGGGGGTCGTACTCCGGCGCCAATGGCGCTAACGGCGACGATGGCGCTGATGGCACCGAGACCAACCCTGCTGAAAATGGACTGCCGGGTGGCGACGGCAGCGATGGCAGCGATGGCGATCCAGCTTATGGTATCTACATCACTGGCAATAGCGAGCCGCTGATTGCCTACAATACTATCTTTGACATTAATAGCGGCCGCGGCGGCCCCGGCGGGCGCGGCGGCAACGGCGGCGATGGCGGCAATGGCTGGGAATATGGGAACCGAGAAGACGGGGCGCGGGGCGCCGTCGGCGGAAACGGTAAAAACGGCGGCGACGGCGGCGACGCGGCCGGTATCTACGTGGATGGCGGCAGCGACGCGGGGACATCCAGCATCTCTGGGGATGGCCCGACACCCAAAATCTGGTACAACCTGATCTATGATATCACCGCTGGCGCTGGCGGACGCGGCGGCAGCGGCGGTGATGGCGGTGCGGGCGGAGCGGGCGGCGATGCCGATTGCATAAGACCCGGTTTTTCCTTGTATGGCGGAGATGCTGGCATTGCTGCCGCCGCTGGCAACGGCGGCAACGGTGGAATCGGCGGCCATTCCGCGGGGATATACATCACCGGCAACACCGCGCCGGATGTGCGCGGCAACGAAACTTATAATATTTCGAGCGACTGGATAGGCGGTGACGGCGGCGCCGGAGGTGATGGCGGTGCGGGTGGCAAAGGCGGCGATTCATGCTGTTATGACGCTTTCTGCACCCCGCCCGCTCCTGGAATTGCCACCAATGGCAGTCAGGGCGGTAACGGCGGTAACGGCGGCACAGGCGGCGACGCCTCCGGTATCTACGCCTCCGACGGAACCCCGGCCCAGGTTATGGACAATCTGGTTTGGTTGGTGGAGGGCGGCGGTGGCGGGAATGCCGGCCCTGCTGGTGATGGCGGCGCAGGTGGCGCAGGCGGCTATGGCGGCACAGGCGGATTCGGCGGCGCAGGCGGTACCGGCGGCAACGCTGGCGCTGCTGGCAGCGGCGGCATCGGCGCTGGCCTGAACGGGTATGTGGTATTTCTCAGAACCGCCGCGAAAACAAACGGCGGTCTGGGCGCCGACCTGAACGCCTCGGCAGCCTCGCCCAACTTCTTGCGTAACACCGTCTTTAGTGTCTACGGCGGCCAGGGTGGAGGCTTCACCTGCTCGACCTGTGGCAAGGGAGGCGCTGGCGGTCAGGGCGGCGATGCCGGTGGTGACGATCCCGGCGATGGCGGCAACGGCGGCAACGGCGGGCTCGGCGGTCAGGGCAGCGATGGGGGGCACGGCGTCGAGGGCGTCGGCATCCTCTCCGATGCTGGCTCCGACATGATCAACAACCTCGTCTTCGGCAACCACGGCGGTCAGGGCGGTAACGGCAGTGATGGCGGCCCAGGCGGCGCAGGCGGACAGGGCGGCGTGGGTGACAATAGCGATGGGGGCGACGGCGGCGCAGGCGGGAGCGGGGGCGCTGCCGGGAACGCATCCGATGGCGTTGGCATCCACAGTGACGGCGCCGCTGCCGCATCACGCCTCGGCATCCACAGTGATAGCGCCGCTGCCACCCCGCGCGTGGTCAACAACACCGTAGACCGGCTTGACCGTGGCGATGTTGGCAATCCGGGGGGCGGCGGTGATGGCGGCAGCGCTGGGGCGGCGGGTTCCGGCGATCCGGGTGCTGTTGGCGTCCCCGGTGGCACAGGTCAGATTGGCACGGATGGCAAGACTGTCGGCCTCTACTTCACAGGCGGGGCTGCCGGCGATGTCTACAACAATATCCTCGCGCGCACCGTTTACACCGACGATCTGTACTTCGTCGGCACATACACCAACTCTTTTGGCATTCTCACCGAAGCGGCCTCTGGCACCACTGCCCTGGACTATAACGACATCTGGGGTTGGGAGACTAAGTACAACGGTGTTGCTTCAGGGACTCACGACATCAGTGCAGACCCCATGTTCGTAGACGTGCTGTGCATGGATTGCGAGAACTTCCGCCTGAACGTCGGCACACCTTGCGGTGACACGGCCAGCGATGCCCAGGCTCCGCGGGGTGACCGGGTCAACATCCTCCGCCCGCAGGATAGGGATGAAGATGGCGATTCCATTGCCGATATGGGCGCCTACGAGTGCTTTGTCCCCGACGACGTCGTCATCCCCTGCGACGCGACCGGTGTCTTCAGTACCACGGATGGCATCTTGGAGTCCGAGTGGGAGGTCGGAATGTGCGTCACCTGCACTATCACAACGACCTATATCCCGCTGGCTGCTCCCCACCACCACACCGGCGCGCTCGATTTTGGCAATGTCGCTTTCGAACTGGCTGCCGTTGACTGCCACGGTGACCCGGTGACGAGTTTCACGCCCCCAATCGTCCTCACCATCCACTACGACTCCCTCCCACCATTAACAATAGACGAGGACACGATATCCCTCTACCACTGGGATGTCAGGACAGAGCAGTGGGTCGTGCTCACCATACTCAACCGTGACACGACGGCTAACACTCTCACTGTGAACTTGGAGCACCTGAGCGAGTTTGCCTTGCTGGGGACCGTAGTGCAGCATAAGGTCTACCTGCCACTGGTGCTGCGCAACTTCACACCGAAGTCCTCTCCCCAACCCTCTCCCTGTTCCCTGAGGTTGCAGGGTGGGAGCGGGGAGAGGTTGGGAAATAAGAAAAAATAAGGAGCAACCGATGAAATTCAAACGACTACTCATTTCACTCACCCTGGGCCTGGGTCTGACGATGGGCCTGGGTCTGACGATGGCCCTGGCACTGCTATGGGCCCTGGGAAGTCAGCCCGCGCCGGCCGTGGCCGCGCCGGCGCGCCGACCGCTGCAAGAAGGCGGCGTCATCACCGTGTGCTTGAGCGGCGGGTGTGACTACGACAACGTCCAGGCCGCCGTGGACGCCGCCAGTCCCGGCGATACCGTCAAGGTCGCCACCGGCGTCTATACCGACTTGCACACTTATAATTGGTTCGTCAGCCCCTTCCATCCATACTCCATCACCCAGGTAATCTTTCTCGATAAGAGCATCACCATCCGGGGCGGCTATACCACCGCCGATTGGGACAATGCCGACCCAGACGCTAACCCCACCATCCTGGACGCTCAAGACCAGGGGCGGGTGATCTACATCTCCGCCCACCACACTGTCACCCTGGAGGGCCTGCAGATTGTCAACGGGCGAGGGACACAAGAGGAACTCGGCGCCCCCGGTGGCGGCGGTGGCATCGGCGTTGAGGAGTACAGCACCGGCCAGCTCACCATCCGCAACTGCGACATATTGAGCAACACCGCGTTCCTGGGCGGCTGTTCCAGCTACAGTAGCGGCGGTGGGGCCTATGTCCACTACGGCGCCCTGGTCCTGGAAAACAGCCGCATCGTCAGTAACACCGCCCTTACTCAAGGCGGTGGGATCTATGTCCGTGAAGCCATCGTCACCATGACCAATAATCTCTTTCAGGACAACACCTCTGACGAGGGGGTCGGCGGAGCGGCGTGGGGCGGCGGAGCAGCCCTCTACGAATGCACAGCCTACGTAGCCCACAATACCTTCCAAGACAATACAGTCGGAAACGCCAGCGGCGGATTTGCGCATGGAGGCGGATTGAATGTGGGGTGGGGGGACCTCATCCTGACCCATAACGACTTCCTGAACAACACGGTTGATGGTAGCAACACGCTCGGCGGAGGGCTTTATGCCGGCGTGGATGCGGGCCACACGCACACCATCACCTATAACCTCTTCCAGGGCAACACGGCCTCCCTGAACGGAGATGGCAGAGGCGGCGGGGCGTGTCTGTCCGGGGGGCGGTTCGTGTTCAGCCACAACCGGGTGTTGAATAACGTCGCCGCAGGATGTGGAACTGCGTGGCGTCAGGGGAAGGGCGGTGGGGTCTTTGTGTACGCCGACAGCTTGACTCTCGTCTCCGATAACCTCTTCCAGGGCAATTGGGCCGCCACAGGTAGCGGATGTACCGGCACCGGCGGAGGGATATTCGTGGCAAGCCCGGCACAACTACAATTGGAGGGTAATCACATTCTGGACAACCGCGCCTCCAGGTACCCCGACTGGGACAGATACTTTAAGGTCTACGGCGGGGGGGTGTACATAAGCCCTCTGACCGCCGTGACGATAACGAACAACATCATCGCCGGCAACCGGTACTACGAGGAGGACGATTATCCATTTGACCCTGAATACTTCAGCGACGGTGGGGCTATCTACATCGGCGGCCAATCAACGCCCACAAACACGCAACTGATCCTCCTCCACAACACCATCGCCGACAACCAGTCCCCCGCCATCCTGAACGAATCAGCCGGCATCACGATGAGCCACAACATCTTCTCCGGCCACGCTACCGACCTGAGGACCATCCTGGACACGAGTGGCGCTGAGAGCAGCCGTCCGCCCGCCACAGTGGCCGACTACACCCTCTGGTGGCCGGCAATGACCACAGAGATCATGTCGGGCGACTTCGTCCACACCCACGATTTTGCCGGCGCCCCCGACTTCGTCAGCACCCCCCTTGACGACTACCATCTGGGAGCCGATTCCGAGGCTATTGACAAGGGAACAGGCACCGGCGTGAACACCGACATTGACGGTCATCTCCGTCCCATCGGCACGGGCTACGACCTGGGAGCGGACGAGTACGCCGGCGTGGACCTTTCCCCCTCTCGGAAAAGCGGCAGCCCGCAGGATGCCGGAGCGGGGGACGTGGTCACCTTCACCATCCTGTTGCGCAACAGCGGCACGCTGCCCGCTCCGAACGCCCTCCTCTCGGACGCCATCCCTACCCACACCACCTACATCTCCGGCAGCGTCCACGCCGCCTCCGGTATAGTCACCGACACGGGCGGGATCGGCTGGATGGGCGCCGTCCCCGCCAGCGACGCCGTCACCATCACCTTCCAGGTCACCGTCAACGAGGCGGTCTTGATCGAGAACATCGCTGTCATCAGCGATGGATACGGCACGGTCATCAACCTGATGGCGTGGGTGAACGCCAAGCGTATCTACCTGCCACTTGTCCTGAGGTAACTCGAAGGGAAGGTGGGAGAGGGGGCGGAGCCGGCGCTCGCGCTACAAGAGGGCCACGAGCGGCTCGCCGCCCGGCGACGGAGCCGGTGGAGCTGCCAAAACAAAACGACCTGGCGCTTGCCAGGTCGTTCGTGGCTGGGGGCGGAGGATTTGAACCCCCACATACGGATTCAGAGCCCGCCATTCCTATAACCTCAAGACTATTTTTCGAATAGCCGGGGCGCGAACTGTTCGTGAGCCCGTAGCAAATCTTTTCGTCTCCCCAAGCGAACATAGGTTTGCAACATTTTTGGTGAGGACCAATCCATGATACGCATGAGACGCTGTTCGTCACCACCTTTGTCCACCCAGTACGTTGCTAGAAACTTGCGGAAATTGTGAGGATGAACGCGGCTGGGGTCCAGGTTTGCGGCCTCAGCCCGGCGGCGAATGGCTGTATAGATACCATCGTAGCCCAGCGGCCCGCTGTATCTACTACGAAAAAGACAAGCGTCGTCATCCTCACGGCCTTCCAGGTAAGCACGGAGAGCATCTTGCGCTTCTGGAGTGAGGAATGCGAAGCGGTAGCGATTGGTTTTCGGAGTATAGACTCTGAGCCAGCCCTCTTCTAAATGCAGGTCATCTAGAGTGAGATCGGGTATCTCACCGCGCCTTAGTCCGGTTGAGGCCAACATTAAAATGAGAGCACGATCTCGTAGTGCCAGTGGATCATCAACACATGCCTCAAGTAATTGCCGGATTTCCTCCATTGTTGGCGGTTGTTCTTGATGTACCACTTGGCGGGGGGCCTGAACTGCCTTAGCCAAATTACGTTCAGTGTATTCTTCGTCATGGAGCCAGCGTAAGAACGTGCGCAGGTTGCGGATATGAATAGCTACGGTACCCTCGGCCCAATCACGCTCACGCAGGGCGACTACATAACGGCGGATGACGTTGCGGTCTAGA
>JAUWHU010000236.1 GCA_030605705.1 Thermoflexia bacterium
AGTTAAAATTAACCACGGATTTCACGAATTAGCACGGAAAAAAGTAAAAAATCAGTGTAATCCGTGTTGTGGGCACTGCCTGCCCACACTGCGTCTGTGGTGAAAAATTTACGTCGCGTGGCACTTACCACGCCAAGTCCCAGAGACCCAATGTTTTGGGGAACACGACCATAAAGAGTCACCGGATAGCTAACACAAAGAACACCGTCGCAGCTGTCACCAGGACGCACGTCGGCAGCCCCACCAATAACACGACAGTGAGCAGCACGACGGGAAAAATCCGGCCAGAACGAACCAGCCGCTCCGCCCCCGACTCCTCGGCCGTCACCTGAGGCGCGGGCAACCCCTCGGCGATGCGGGCCAGGGCGAGCAGATCGTCAAGCCAGGCCTGTGCCTCCTCCGGCTCGATCCCATACTTGAAGAGGTTTTTGTTGCGGTAGAGACGCAGGTGGAACGCGCCCGGCTGAAGGTATACCTGCTGCATCAGCACCCAGCTTTCTCCGGCCTGCATCAACCGCTGGAGCAGCGATTTGGTTTCCGGGTCGGCCAGCAGCGAACGCGCCCATTTCTCGTCCAGCGCGAATATACTCCACCCGACCAGGTCGGGATCGTCGAGCGCCAGAGGCTCGCGTCTAAACATCCCCGCCAGAGCCAGACTCATCCGGCTCTTTTCGGCAATGCCCAGACGGGTCTGGAGCGGTGTGCTGACGTACAGGTCCAGCGTCGGGCCACGGTAGAAGCGGGCGGTGACCTCCCGTCCCTGCAGGTTGCCCTGGTACTGCCGTCCGCTGAGCATATACGCGCTCCCCGCCAATCCCCAGGGGGTGAACAGCGTGTCGAGCCAGCGCTTGCGGCGGTGAAATGTCCACGCCAGCGCGCCAAACCCGCCGCCGAACAGGATCAACAAGAACAAACAGGTCGGCACAATCAATACCCAGATGCTGGTATTGGAGTTGGTGACGAGCCATAAGGGAATGAAAATCAGCACCCCGGTGAGAAGGGCAACGATGACAGTCGAGAACAAAGTGATCACCAGGCCACGTATATTATCCTTGAATCTGGCTTGAAGCAGTTTGAACATTGGGAATCTCCTTCTTCAGCAATCCGATAGAAACTGGTTTCTTTGCGCCGCGAGCTAGAGTAAGCCTGACTTGGCATTAGAGTTGTTACTCAATAAAAACAGTAAGCTTTTGGACACGGATACCGCGGATGAACACGGATTTTTCCCTGTTTTCTTACAAAAATATCCGTGTAATCCGTGAAAATCCGCGTCCAATTCCTGGGTTAGTTTATTCGGGAACAACTCTATTATCTACCTGGCCTGCATCTGACTGTACATCTGTCTTGTAGATAATCAAATCGGCGTCCCACTTCAACTGGTGGCTTCCCCACGTGGAGCTCCGCTCCACTGGGTCCCTGGCTGGACGGGGTCCCCGCCGGAGGTGTTTCGCCGGCGTGTCTCCGAGGCTCTGAGCGGTGAGGCCTGGGTCGTGGACGGCAACTACAGCCGTGTCCGTGACATCATTTGGGACCGCGCCGATACAGTGGTCTGGCTGGATTTCCCGCTGGTGGTGATCATGGGACGCTTGCTGTGGCGCACGTTGAGCCGCATCGTCACCCGCGAGGACCTGTGGCACGGCAACCGCGAGAGCGCACGGATGACTTTCTGCAGCCGTGACTCCATCCTGCTGTGGGCGCTCACGACCTATCGCCGGCGGCGACGGGGTTATCACGCCTTGTTTACACAACCCGTACATGCGCACCTATGCATCATCCACCTGCGTTCTCCACAGGCGACCCGCGCCTAGTTGGCGGCGCTCTCTTCTTGACAGGCGCAGGCGACTGACCTGGAGAGGAAACGCACCCGTTGCGGGCGGCAGCATCGCTGTACTTTCTGCTGCGCGTGTGCTTGGGACTGGCGTGACTGACGGTGTTCAGTCGAATCGTTTGACACAATGACTACTCTGAGACATAATACGCTTGTCAGGCGTAGCGCGGCAAAGCCGCAAATCTTGCAGGGTAATTCTATAGCCTGGTCTGTGCTTCGGTGGGGATCGCGGCTTGTGCTGACGGAGGGTTGAATTGGACATAGCATCCATTTTGGATCTATTCAAACGGGCGGTACGAGGGAGGCAACTCAAGATTTCGCTGCACGCGCTTGAGGAAGCGCTGGTTGAGCACATCACCCGTCCAGAGATAGAGACAGCCATGCTCAACGCGCAACTGCTTGAGGATTATCCGGATTGGTGGTTAGGACCATCGTGCTTGATCTATGGTCAGACTGAGGCCGGGCGCGACTTGCACATCGTTGCATCTTACTCGGGCTTGCCAGTTACGATCATCACTGTATATGAGCCTTGCTCACCTAAATGGGTCACGCCTGCCTTGCGAGGAGGTTATAGACAATGAAGTGTGTTGTTCAAGGATGTCCCGGCGAGATGGAAGAACGCCGGATCATCCATACGTTCGTGCGAAACGAGAAACCTATGGTGATGGAAGATTTGCCGGCCTTAGTCTGCCCGGTGTGTGGATACACGGTGCTGGATTTGCACATACTGGATATGCTGTTTGCTCTTGACCCGGAAACCGAACAGCCGGTGAAACAGGTTCCCGTGTTCCGCCTGTCACTGACTCCGGCGATATAGGGCCTATCGTCCCACTTCTTTGACCCCCGCCCCAGCGACCAAGCAATGCAGAATCGCTGTACTTGCTGCTGCGATTCGCATTGACCAGCCGTGATAATCCATTGCAATAATATGCCATTTGTGGTATCATACTCGTATGGAATTCGGGCGATTGCTGGAGATTG
>JAUWHU010000068.1 GCA_030605705.1 Thermoflexia bacterium
TAGCTGCCATGCGGGCCGCGTCGCATTTTCCCTGTTGGAGCAGTGCCGTGGTCAAGAAGGCCGATGCCTGCGGGGCTTCCGGCGTGACTTGCAGCCGGAGGCGAGCCGCGTCCTCCAGTTGTTCCCATTCCTCCAAGGCGGCCAGCAGCGCCAACCGCTGCTCCGCCAGCTCAGCAGGGTCGCCCCCTTGCCGGAGTGCGGCATCGAGCGCGGCCAGCCCCTCCTGCGGGCGGCCCCAGTCCCGGTAGAGCGCGACCAGGCGCAGGGCCGGTTCGGGGCTGCGCGGCAGCAGCGACCACGCCTCGTGATAGGCGCGTTCGGCGGCGGTGTTTTCTCCCGCCGCGAAGTGCCTCTCCCCGGCCCGCAACGCGCTCAAGCCCGCCGCCTCCGGAGCCGGCGCAACAAGGAGCAGCAGGGCCACGTTGAACACCAAGATATAGCTGATATGACGTCGCTTCATAGGAATTGTCCCCGGCACGACAAAGATGCGAATGAAGAAAATGAACAAATGGGCAAATGACAAATGAACAAATCGGCGCTTTTGAAAAGATGGGTCTTTGGAACTTGGCGTGGTGGGTGCCACGCGACGTAAATTTTTCACCACAGATTAGTGGGCACTGCCTGCCCACACTACGCACGGATTACACGGATTTTTTTACTTTTTTCCGTGCTAATTCGTGAAATCCGTGGTTAATTTTAACTCAACCACGCGAATTCCCAAAGAGCCAAGAAAATCTCTGCGCTGTGGGCACTGCCTGCCCACACCTGCGGTCTGTGTCAATGGGCACTGCCTGCCCATACTACGCTCCGTGGTAAAATTCTTGTTTTTTGTGCCAGGACTTGATTGTTAAGTGCCTAAATTATCGAGATGATGCGCCTCACTGCCTAACCGGAACGTCGCCAGGGGCGTGTACTCCGCTCCTGTGGATTTGAGTACGCTGCGGAAGAGAATCATCTCTGCTCCCGAAACTTCTCCCAGATTCCCCACCTCCGCGCGGAGCACCGCGCTCCCCACCGCGCGAGCCTCCTCAAGAACAGCTCGCCGCTTCACCCGGCCTAACGTGAGGTGCGGGTTGAAAGCGCGTTTCTCGGGCCGGAAGCCGGCCTGAGACAGTGCTTCATTCACGGCCTGGTGCAACAACGCCAGCCGGCCGGCAGAGTCCGTGATCCCCACCCAGATCACGCGCGGACGGCGCGGGTTAGGAAAGACCCCCAATCCTTCCACCCGGAAGGTGAATGGGGATACGCAGCGGGCCACGACGCCCAGCGCCTCGCGGGCCGGCCCCAGGAGAGCGGGAAGCACATCGCCCAGGAAAAAGATGGTGAGGTGGATCCTCTCCGGCTTGACCCAGCGGACGCTACCCGCCGGGCAGGAGCGCCGCAAGCGGCCCTGCACCTGCGCCAGTTGCGCGTGCAGGGCCTCCGAGAGAGGCAAAGCGACAAAGGTACGCAGCGTTTGTTGAGTGATCATCAAAATTTCTCCCCCCTGGCAATGTGATGTTTTTCCCCTACGACGGATTATACTCCAAATAGAGATAGAGACAGAGAGAGTGGAGATAGAGATAGAGAGAAGAGAGAAGAAGGGAGAGGGGAGAGCAGATTTGCGACTTTGCCGCGTTATGCTACACTATACTCAGAGGTCAGTAATTCCGCTCCGGCAGCTGCGAGGAAACTACTCAGGTGTGATAGACCTCCGAGGTCTGAAATAGGCCGACCTGAGTAGTAATTTGCGAGGAAACCATGAATGATCGCCCTCTGTGCATGCTCTTGGTGGTAGATACCCCCACCGAGCACGAACAGGTATTGCTACATCTGCATCGGGACTTCGCCGATCTCCGCGTGCGGTACATTACCTGCGCCGCGGCCCTGGCTCACGCCCTTGAGCGGCCGGATTTCAGCCTGGTGATCACCAGGCAGCAGCTGAGCTGGGAGGACAGCAGCACGGTTCTGCAGATGGTGAAAAATCGCCGGCGCAACTGTCCCGTGGTCCTACTGACCTCCGGGCAGAACGATCCGGCGAGCGCCCGCGAGAACGGGTGGGACGCGACACTCAGCGCCTCCCCGGCCGACCTCGCGCGGTTGCCGGAGATCGTAGCCGGGCTGGTGGACGAGAGCGTCCCGGCGCCTCTCGCCAATGCCCGACTCCTGGCAGAGACACAGCAACTCTTTCAGGCCGAACAGGAAAGACGCGAGTTCGCCGAGGCCCTGCAAGCGGCGGCGGCCGCCGTAAGCAGCAACCTGGATCCCAATGAAGTTCTGTCTCGTATTCTGGAACAGGTTGAACGGGTCATCACCGGGGACGCCTTCAAC
>JAUWHU010000404.1 GCA_030605705.1 Thermoflexia bacterium
GAGCCGCTCAATTTCCCGAGCCCGGATAGTGCCAACAGTGGTGAAGCTGTCAGGCAAATCCCACCGGTGGTTGAAGATGCGAACACCGGCGTATTTCGTCGCTCTCTCCTGAGGCGTAACACCGATCAACTTGTTCACCGCCTCCCCGCTCATCAGCTGGTGAGTACCCAAAGCTATCAGGTAGTCCAGCGCTTTCACACGCCCCCAGAGCAGTTCGTGGAATAAGCGGAAGAAGAGCGGGAGTGGAGCCGTTCGGGTGCCGTCGGGGATGATGATAAGTACCCGCTTGCCGTTGAGGTCGACCTTTGCGAGCGCTTCGGATGTGAGCGCACGAACCTCCGATTCAGTAAGAGAACTTTCGTCGTACCCTTTCCCAACCCAATCACGATCACTCATTTTGACACCTTTGCCTACTATACAGATCTATCAGATTCAACTGATACGGAATATGACGATTCGCGATCCGTGGCGCAAAAAGCCAATTTTTGGCTCAAGAGATCAGTTTTTTCTCGACCCAGCACCTCAGACCGCGTCCTATACCTTCTAAGGCGGCAATTCCGGCAGGTATTCCTCGAACTCGGCAATCACCTGTCCTTCATACTCGCCAGCGCAGCTGCCCTACAGAAAGTGGTGCATCGCTCCAATGCCTAATTATGCTAAGCGTGAAGCAGTCTTCGTGCTTGACTTCCACTGCATCAAAAGCGCAGCCATCGGAGTCTAGCCCGATAAAGAAACCATGCGGAGGCTTCAGTTCCGCCAGAGGGCGAGCGGCTTCGGGAAAATCTATCATCAGTTAATCTCCGATATATTGGTGCAGTTCAATTTCTTGAAAATGGGATAAGACCGGTGTATGTTGCCAGTGTCAAGCGCACATGCCGTGTGCTACGTGTTGTATATGGTTGACGCATAATTACAAGAGACTTTAAGTCATGCGTCCGGAATAATTCGGCGAGCTCTCGCGGCTTGGCGCGAGGGTTGGGCAAGCCGTCGGGTCGAGAAAATTGCCCTGTCTCCAGCACGTTCCGAAGCTGATCAAACGAATTCTGCCGCATCAGACTAAGGGAGGTGTGGTAGCGGTTCGCACCATCACAGATAACACGGCCGCCGGGCTTGGTCACACTTACACCCCACTAAAGGCTGAAAACCCCCCATCCACTGGCACCACAACGCCGGTCACGTACGACGAGGCCGGCGAGATTAGCCAGAGAAGCGTGCCCAACAGGTCTTCCGGATCGCCAAAGCGTCCCATGGGTGTGTGCTCGATAATGGTGCGGCCACGCTTGGTCAACTCCCCCGTTTCTGGGCTGGTAAGCAGGAAGCGGTTCTGTTCGGTCAGGAAAAAGCCCGGCGCGATGGCGTTGACGCGGATGCGGGGCGAGTACTCCTGAGCCATGTAAACCGCCAGCCATTGGGTGAAATTACTCACACCGGCCTTGGCAGCCGAATAAGCCGGGATGCGGGTCAGCGGGCGGAAGGCGTTCATAGAGGAGATGTTCAATATCACGCCCTCGCCGCGCTTTGCCATGCCTCTACTAAAAACCTGGCTCGACAGGAACGTGCCCAGGATGTTGAGGTCAAATACAAAGCGCAGCGCCTTATCGGGTAGGTCGAAGAACGAGAGTTCCTCGCTGGTGGTGGCTTTAGGCTTGTTACCTCCGGCGGCATTAATCAACACATCAACATGGTCACCAAACTCGCCTTTAACGACTGCCTCCGCCTGAAGCAGCGTGTCGCGCTTCAGGACATCGGCATAGACGACGATGGCGCGCCCCGGCCCGCCTTCGAGGCGGTCCATCAGGCGGTCTGCTAGCTCCGGCGCCCGATCGAGGATCGCCACGTTAGCGCAGCAGCCCACGAGCGCACAAGCCATCTCGCCGCCGAGGATCCCCGCCCCACCGGTAATGACGACCGTGCGATCGCTGAAGTCATACAATCTCGTCAGTTCTTTAAGGTCCATATTTGATCCCGCCTTACACGAAGGGCAGCAAGTGCCTCATGAAATGGTTTTCCAATGCCTGGTAGTGAGCCTCTTCATGCGCTACCAACACATCGTTTAACCGATCCCTAAATTGCGCCAGCGCCGAGCCGAAGGTCACATGCAGCATCTCGCGGGCGTCGAATTGCTCCAACACAGCGGGCAATTCCTCATCACTCAGGCTCTCGATCTGGGGTGCCCGAAGCGGGTCAGCGGAGACATGGTACGTCGCTCGGTCCTGCTCATAGCACTCAAACGCAAGCCGGTAGATGTCGCGGAAAAGCGCCGGTTTGACGCCCGCGATCGTCCGCAGCGCCTCTAGATAACTGGTGCCAGCTGTCTTGAGGTGCAGCACTCCGCTCGTCTGCTCGGCGAAGATTGGGTAGATACTGAACTTATCGGAGCCGGAATGGAGGCTGAGTTTGTACGGCCCCAAAACGCGGGCAACAGCGGCGTGTTGGGCTAGGTCGATCTCCAGCGCCTCCAAGTCGCCGATATAATCCACACCCTTCTCAAATCGCCCGATGTATCGCGGCGCCAGGCTGACCCACTGCACCCCCAGCCGTCTCAGTTCACTGGCTATGAAGTAATGTTCTAGGGCGCTGGTTGGGGTTTCAGTTTCGTCGACCGAAATTTCCAGCTCGAAGTCCTTAGTTTGAGTAGTTAGGTGGCGGTACATGCGGACGATGTGGGCGATGGCTTGACCGTACTTGCACAGCGCTCGCAGCAGTGTCTCTTCGGTGAAGATCAAAGCTAACCCATCGCCCAAATTGAAGGTTCTATCGATGAAAGCCGCCTGTACATCGGCGGCGTTGGCTTCCAGTGCCTCCCAGGGAAAGGCGGCGAACTTTTCCCGCAGCATTGATAGAGGCGCGTTGTGAGCTGCGTTGTCCACGTGGTCGCCGGGGTCAATGGTGAAAAATGTATAGCTAGCGGCCACGCATAAGTCGATATCCTCGGTTGTCTTTAAGTGGTCGGCATCTGCTCCCCAGGGTTCACGCCAGCTTTCCTGGAAAACACCCCAGGCAGCGTCGTCAATTACATCCTGTGGACTGCGACCGGTGCGGGCGTTCTCACGCATGGATTGTTGAGCAAGAATAGGGTCAACGCCACTTACACGGCGCAGGGCACGGATATGCCCCGGCGTCGCCAGCCCCAGCCGATCACCGCAGCCGACCGATTTGACAAGCCCCAAGAGTTGAGGCCGCAGCCAGGGAAGCCGTTGGCGTAAGGCAGTGATACTGTTATGCGTCAGGGGGCAGAGGAGCGCCTCGCCCCGCCGTTGGCCCTCGAAGCCGCTCGCCTCACCTATTATCCCCAGTAATTTACGCCGTTTGTCGCGGACTAGAAAATAGATCGTTCCATCCGCCTCCACCAGCGAGCGAGGATAGGCCTCCATTCCTGCCATTCGCTCCAGTCGCTCAATCATACTGATCTCCCTCTATCATTTGGAGTTTTCGCAGGTGAGTAACCCCTCGCTCAGCCGATATATCGGCCTCGGGAAAGGGCATGAACTCGCCGGAGATGAATCCCTGGTAGCCGGTGTCGAACAGAGTTCCCAGTATAGAGGCGAAATCCAGGTGTCCTGCGCCGGGATGCCATCGGTTGGAGTCGGCCACGTGGAAGTGGAAAATACGCTCTCCGCAAATACGGATGCTATCCTCGATAGATGGTTCCTCAATATTCATGTGAAAGGTATCCAAGAGCAACCCCATGTTGTCAGTGCCAATACGCTCGATAAGATCCAGGCCCTCGGCGACGGTGTGGACAAGGTCTGTCTCGTAGCGGTTGAGCGGCTCCAGGGCCAGCCGCACATCCTGCTCCGCAGCGCATGAACAGCAGGCTTGCAGGGCCTCGATGAGATAGGTCATGGATTGCTGGTGGGACTGTCCTTTGGGCGTGACCCCACGCAGAAGACCGATAATGATAATGGCGCTAAAGCGCGAGGCCAATGGTACGTGACTTTTAACGCGCTCAATCGCAGCGACGCGTACAGCGGGGTCATCGCTGGTGAACGACAGCTTCTCTTCACCCCAAGCTTGGCCAGTGCCAATAGCCGGTACGACCAGACCCTTAGCCGAGACAACGGCTTGCAGCTCGCCAGCGTCCACTAGTTTTGGATCGCGGATCGCCAGTTCGACGCCATCGTAACCCCAACCGGCGATCTTGGCAACGTTGGCTTCAAAGTCGCCTTTAAAAGCCACTGCCTGGAATTGGGCAGCTTGGGTAGAAAGCACAATGGAAAGCTTCATCATGAAGTCCTTTGAAATTGATTTCCGCATCCTGCGATTGAGTCGATTTAGATGTCATTCTACCGCTGCAGCGGGTCTCCGGCCCGCTCCATCGGTTTCTCTGAAATGGATGCCCAACGACGATGGTCAGGACTTTGCGATCTGCCCGATCGCCGGGAGTTGGTAGACCGGCTTCCAACCCTCGCTCATCGGTTCGCGCAGGTATGGCTCCATCTCTTCGACTGTTCGCAGTGTGACCTCTTCAACAGGCGGCACTTCACCAGGTGGGAAAACCTCCAGAATATCGTCGACGAGGATGGTCAGATAACGCAAGATAGCAGCCAAAGGACGTTTGGCTTTCCATGCCTCCGCGTCTGCGGCATTACCCACGACGCCCTCGGGAGTGGCGACGATCTCGATGGCGAAATGACCCTGTCCTTCGGACCAACGGCTTGGTCGGTGATATGGATCCACCGACGTGTCAAAGTGTCCGTCCGGTAAGAACCCCTTGCCTTTCGTATTGACCGCATGCTTCATATCGACCATTTCAGGGAAGAGGTAGAGGCCTAAAGACGTCTCAGCTTCTTCCGCGTGGACGAAATTGGATCCCCATACCCCACCGCGATCCTTGGTATAGAAAGACTCACGCACAGCCCGATGCCAGTCAATCACACGGTAGATTCCAGGGAGTTGGTAGCGTTTCTGGAACTGCTGGATGGTGGATTCCAACATCCATAAATGTCCATGGTTGTTGAGTAAGATCTGTTTTCGGAATCCATCATTCCACAATCCCAGCATGACATCGATGAGCATCTCGCGCGCGATATCTTCTCGAATGGGTGCAGTACCCGCCATGCCGTAGTGGTGATAGGGGTGGGCGCCAAAGTTGAGTGGCGGCAACGAGATTGCCACCGGATATCCCTTGGCCTTGGTGTAGCGGCGTACACCTTCGGCGATCTGGCTGACGAACAAGGTGTCCGTTGCGCTGACGGTATGCGCGCCGTGCAGCTCGGTGCATCCAATAGGGATGAACACGATGTCATTTTTACGTCGTTCCTCGACCAGTTGGTGTCGGATGATCATCTGGAGGTAAGAACCGGATTTGCCCCATTCGACGGGAGACGGCATGCCATATTCTTTCAGCACTGCGTCTATTTCCTCTTCGCTAGACTCCCAAAGCTTCTTCTTCATGCGTCCGATAGCGTTATCCTCGAAAATCACGGTTGGATTATCGGAGGCGAGCCAACCCTTTGGCATAGAATTATCTGACATGATCCACTACTCCTAGATTATTTTTTTATCGTTCATCAGCTATTTGGTAAGGGCGATTTGTGGACCGCCCCGAAAAGATGTCATTCTTTCTCCCTCAATCCGTCCAATCCCCTGCGCCCAAGATCCGCCCCCAGGATTGGAGGAAGAGGTGCGGATGGATTCAGGCGCTGGGCTTTACCATAATCTTACCCTCGGCGCGGTCGACCTACTTGGCGATGGCTTCCACTGCCTCATCCAGTTTGTAGCGAGCAGTGATGATCGGGCTCAAGTCCAACTGACCGGAGGCCGCCAACCAGATGACGTTGGGGAAATTCTCGCGGCTGGAGTGCCCCTGTGAGCCAACGACCTGACCCCGGCGCACCTGCAATGTCTCAAGGTACATCGGACTCGATGGGCAGCGTGCATTGAGAGGACCATACTAAGTTTCATCAGCGTATTTTCCATCGAGTGCATTAGCGGATGTGTAGAGGGTAACGAGGAACAACACGCCGTTGCGCATTACTAGTGAGACATAGCACAGGGCTCTTCCTGATGGTCAATATAGCGCTATTTAACCAAGCATGTAATCTTGGTTTCATTCCGGTTAGTCTGTAACTCGATGATGTTTACAGGCACTTCTTCCAGGCTGATCTTCTTGGTGATCATGGTGGTCATATCCATGCCATCGGCCATGCAGTCGATGACTCTTGGGAACGTGCCATGCCCGGAATGCCCCTGGGCGCCGATAATTTCCGCGCGCCGGACTTGCAGGACTTCACCGGTGACAGGCATCTTAGCCTCTGCCCGTGCCGTCACGACAATGGTGCTGTTCAGCGTACGGCCTTCCCAGATCACACGTTCGATGTCCGGGTAAACGACCTCCGGCAACCCAGTCGCTTCCATAAAGAGATCGGCTCCCATTCCATCGGTAAGTTCCAGCACCCGATCGGCAAAGTTTTCCTCCAGCGGGTTGATGGCATAGTCGGCGCCCATTTTTAATGCCATCTCAGCGCGCTCTTTTTGTGGCTCGGAAATGATGACCTTCGAAGCCCCTGCTCTCTTGAGAACCGCGCAGGCAGCAACTCCAATCGGCCCGCCGCCCAGAATGACGACCCGGTCGCCCGGACGGATGCCGCCGCCCCGCTCGATCACGGCGTTAAAGGCCACGCTGGTAGGCTCTGTCAGACTGCCGGCCAGGAAGATATCATCACCTTGATAAACGTCCGCCAATGGCTCCAGGCTCCAGAGATTCCTGGCAGGCAAGATTATGTACTGGGCAAATGCGCCATTGATGTTAAACCCAACTTCATCCAAACGTTCACAGTGGTTGGGATACCCATCCGCACACGGTTTACACTGGCTGCACCATAACATTTCCTCTGTAGTGACGCGTTCGCCGCCCTTGAAGGGTTTATTTGTGCTCTTATCGAAAGCGTCCTTGCCGGCTTCTACGACAATTCCAGAGAGTTCGTGGCCCAGAATGCAGGGGAACCCCGTTAGCCCAGGATAAAAAATGTAACCGTCTTCGTCATATTGTGCCATATGGACGTCCGAGCCGCAGATTCCACAGGCTTTGACCTGCAGCAATACTTCTCCTGGCCCAGGAGCAGGAATATCATATTCCCTTATCTCGAGCCGTGGATTTCTCCATACCTGGCTGCCTAGATACGTTTGGCGGCCTTCAAAGTCTTTTGAACCTAGTTTGAAACCGGGCTTAGGGTCCCAATCCGCAACCAGAGTCACACCTTGCATCTTGCCTTTCATTGTGTTTACTCCTTTAAATTTTTCTATTTTGCTGTAATACCTGCCTCGCTCAAGTTGGGGAGCTGCCTACATAACAACCTCCTTTTCCTAACCATTACTCTTATTTTGTAGGTGCATTCAGTTCATCAAAACCCCATCAATTTGCACACAACCCGTTTTCCCTTTACCACACTGTTTTAAGAAACCAGCTTACCCTACCCAGTCGGCGAGATTTCGTTGAGCTTGACCGGGCGGTTCTCCCGGTACGATTTCCAGGCCGCTAGGCCCATGACTACAGGGATCCGCCCGTCAATGCCGGTCACAGGGGGTTTTTTATCCTGCTGAATACATTCGATGAAATCTTTTATCTCGGTTATATAAGAATCAATGTAGCGTTCTATGAAGAAATTTGGCGGGAGATCTCTATGGACGTTCTGAGCATCGCTGATGACGGCAGTATTGGGATAATTATTATCGACGCTGACACACCCACCACTGCCAAAGACCTCAACCCGCTGATCGTAGCCGTAAACCGCCTGACGGCTGTTGTCAATCGTGCCTATGACGCCGCTTTTAAACCGCAGTGTAATAATCGCGGTATCGATATCACCGGCCTTGCCGATGGCCGGATCAACCATTACACCCCCGGCAACGTAAATCTCTTCCACCTCATCTCCGATAAGATAACGAGCCATATCGAAGTCGTGGATGGTCATGTCCAGAAAGATACCGCCGGAGACCTTGATGTACTCGATCTGGGGCGGCTCTGGGTCGCGGCTGGTGATGCGCAGGAGGTGTGGTGCGCCGATTTCCCCAGTGGCCACCAACTCACGAGCACGTTTAAAGCTGGGGTCGAAGCGCCGGTTGAAACCTATCTGGAGCTTCACGCCGGCTCTCTCGACCGCTTCCAGGGCAGTGTCGATCTTTTGCAGGTCGTGGTCGATCGGCTTTTCGCAGAAGATGTGCTTACCGGCTTCGGCTGCTTCCTCGATGAACCGGGCATGTGTGTCAGTGCTGGAGCAAATGACGACCGCCTCAATCTCTGGATCGTCCAGGATTTCCTGGTGGTTTGTGTAGGCCGAGGAGATTTGAAAGTCAACAGCACATTTTTGGGCCGCTTCCAGGAAGATGTCTGCTACCGCCATCAGCTTCGCACGTGGGATGCGATGGGCCAACGTCTCGGCGTGCACCCGACCAATTCTACCCGCGCCAATGAGACCTACATTGGTTACTTTTGTCATGGACAACCCCTTTCTCCAGGTCAACAAATAAGCAAACCGGCCGCGATGGGTCTATTTGCTTATGTTGATTCGCGCACCACCAACTCTCCCTCGACCATGATGTCGGTAAGACTGAGTTTGGCAGGGTCTTCAGCCTCCGTTAATTTCAGCGTCATTTCCATCGCCAATCGCCCCATCTCTTGTTTGGGTTGGATGATCGTGGTCAATGGGGGGTAGACGAATGAAGCAAACGGGATGTCGTCAAAACCTACTACCGCCAAATCGCCGGGGATGGAGATGTTGGCTTCTTGAGCTGCTCGCAGAACGCCGATAGCCGTCATATCGTTGTAGCAGAAAACAGCGCTTGGGGGTTGGCGCATTTCAATCAACGTCCGCAGTGCCCGTGTGCCACCTGTTGGTCTACCATCGCCTGGCACGACAAGTGTTGGGTCGTAGGGAATACTGTTTTTCCGCAGCGCCTGACGATATCCCGCCATGCGATCCGCGTCGGAGCTGTGATCGGCCGGGCCGGTGATGTAGGCAATTCGGCAGTGACCGATTTGAATGAGGTATTTCGTTGCTAGGTAACTGCCGTGGCGATTGTCCACCGTCACGGTGTAGGTGTAGTGACCGCTTTGCTCATTGTGGTTGTTGATAAGTACCACCGGGACGCCGATCCGTTCCAAGTGCTCCAGATAAAGCGCGCCGATTCGCGAGGAGGTGACGATGACTCCATCAACGCGCTTGACGCGCAGCATCTCCACCGCTGCGATCTCACGCTCCGGCTCAGAATTGGAGCTTGATAAGATGACCGTGTAGCCATTGTCATGGGCAGTGCTTTCTATTCCCTGAACCACCTCAGCGACAAAAGGGTCGGCGATGGTGGTGACCACAACGCCGACCGTGTAACTGCGCCCTGTGACCAAACTGCGAGCCCGTGCGTCAGGGCAATAGCCCATCTCGCGAGCCAGGTCTTTAATTCGAGTTTTAGTGTGCATGTTCACCAAGGGACTATCGCGCAGGGCACGGGATACCGTGGGATGTGAGACTCCGGCTGCTTTGGCGATGTCTTTAATGGAGACTTTTCCCATGACTCAAACCTGATTGCCGCGCTATAGGTGAAATATTGCACACGTGTGCATAGTATATACTATTTCAAAACAATCGTCAAGATCAATGGCGAAAAAAGGCCATTCTGAGACGAGAAGATGTCTTCGGGAGAGGTGCACCCCGCCATTATCTCCCTTTAATATTTGCGTGCCATGCAGTCGGTTTTTGCATCGCTCTGCACATCGCGAGCGAAGCAAGCTGTTGGGGGTTATATAAATGTCCTTCGACTTAAAATACGCTCTATTCACAAGCCGCGTCAAAGGGATTACCCCCTCCGGTCGGAATGACATAGACTTATTCATGTCATTCCGAGGAGGATCAGGTATTGCGCAGTGGCGCAGTGCCTGTCAACGAGGAATCCCTAGGACGTAACTTGAATGAAGCCCTTCTCATTCAACTCAAAACCAATAGTGCTGTAAGCTTACTCATAACACCCCTCGCTTAGATCTTTCCATTTCGGATTGAGGGATTCTTTGAGTGCTATTTTCTTCTTCCTACGCCGTGCCGTAATCTGCTTCTACATTGTCAATGTAGCTTGAACGTCCATTGTCACTTCATAATACAATAAACGATTGACCTAATACCCGCTTGCAAAGCCTGGAATTAATTTCTGCTTATGCTCGAATACACGGCATTCCAAGCTATTAGTCACACCGATGTACAGAGTCCCCAAAAGACTCCCCATAATGTAAACATAATATTATTTCAAGAGGCACATCCTTCGTCGATCGATTCATAGTTCCTACCATCTTAACCATCCTATCTTAATCAAACCAGCGCCGGAACCAATTGATCGCCAGTTGATTGTCGAAGACATGGCCTAATTCCTCTGGCTCAAGCAGCACTGTCCGACGGGACATGCCCAACAACCGATACACTTGTCGCACAACCGCGAAGCTCTCCCGAGCCACGTGGCTGGTGGCCGGGTCACGCCGGCCATTGACGAACATGACCGGCCGTGGGGCGATGAGAGCGGCTACATCTCCCATTTCGGCGTAACTCAAGATGCCAGGGATGTCGTTACAGGGACAGTGATCTTCGTCTAAACATGTGACAATGTATTTTCCCAAATAGCTGTTGATCATCGCCACCCGCACTCGTTCGTCGAGGGCTGCTGTATACATGGTCAACGCACCTCCGGCGCCGATGCCGGTGGCACCGATGCGCTCCGGGTCTACCTCCGACCTGGTGAGGAGGTAATCTATGGCTCGCATCCCGTCCTGAACTAGCAGCCCGTACCAGGTGCGGCCTACCAGCCGTGCAGCGGCGTCAATTTGCAGGTGGCCAACTGCCCCCAGCCAACCGAATCCGCGCAGTTCCATGGTCAACGTAACAAAGCCAGCACGGGCTAGTATCAATGCGTTAGCCTGCTGATATGAATCCCGCCGGCCAGCCGTCTGCTCGATAGTCCCGTGCCCTGGAAAGACAACTACTGCCGGCAGCGGTTTATCGACTTCTACGGGCCGAAATAGGTAAACGGGCACGCTCAGCTCTTCCTCGGTGTGCAGCCAGATGAGTTCTCTCCACAGATCATCCACCTGCACGCGCTCTTCCGTTTCGGCCTTCAACTTTGCCTGATCAAACGGGTGCCATGGACGCTCACCAACACCCAGGAGTTCCCACAGTCGATCACGGAGTCCACCACGCCAGACCTCCCAATCATCGCGGGTCCCTCCCTGAAAGCGATAGGGCGGCGTGGTTATGACCGCATGGCGGATAGAGGCCATAAGAGCTGCGGCTCTCTCGTCGTCCTCTTGCAGCTCCCCGCCCAGCGCAATACTCTCTACCAGCCGGCCGCCTAGTTCGCCCAATCGTTCAATAGCTTTTTTAACCTGGCGAGTGGGCGATGGCTTTTCACCGAAGCGGCGGGCCAGGTCGGCGGCTGCCTCTTCAAACAAGACCCCCTCTCCATACCGCACCTGGAGTTCTTCTTGGTTGCGCCGTAACCAAAGATACAAGTCGGCCTCCGTACGGTCGGGGAACTCTTTCAGGATGTTCTGCTGGCGGATGACTTGCACAATGGGGTTATAGTGCCTCTAGCACCATAACTCGACGGCTTCGCCGATGGGCACTTCTTGCTTGTCGATCGTGGAAAGACTCTGTTGCAGCGCCTCAATCTCATACAGCAGATCCTCATACCCATCTGGCTGTGTGAGTTCGAGGTTCACATTCGGGCAGATGCAATCGATTCGAGTATGCTCCAGAAACACGCCATAAGCAGCTTTTATCAGTAAATCGTTGATATCGGCGTCCGGCTCCAGGGGAATACGGGTCTCGTACTCCCATACGTAGGCCTGGATATAGGGGGCGTTGCTCCGCCGTGCCACAGAAACCCGATGGTTGCCATCGCGCACAAAATAGACATTGCCCACCTTGTATAGTTCTACCGGCGGAACACCCCCGCCTACATTCACAAGCTGGTAGATTTTCCTCCACCGCTCTTCGAGTTCGTCATGCCGTGGTAAAAAACCGCGTGTGAAATTCTGATACCTCCCCACGCTACCTACAATGCTATCCAACGGCACATCTTGCAACCCCAGATAGCGCCGGTCGCGCAATTGCAGGCGCTCTCTTACCCCCTCAAAGGGCAACAAGTCCACCGGGTGTTGACGGATGACGGCAAGGACGTCCTGAACAAATGCCGCGCACCTAGCCCGTTTCCAATCACGGCCGGTCTGGATTGAGTACGTTTCATCCATAGATGTTCTCAGAAAAGGGCATGATTGTTCAGAGCAGCTGCCATAGCCGGGGCGTTGGTGGTGGTGATTCTGTCAACGCCAGCGGCGCTTAGGCGCTGTGCCATGACGATATGCTCTGATCGATCCGGGTCGAGTGTCCATGCATCCACCTTCGCTCCACGCTCGTGCAGGTCTGCAATCCAATCAAAACCATCGTTGAATGCATGGTCGAGTGTAACAGCCGGAATATACCAGATGGCATCGCTTGGTGCCTGCAACCACAGTGCTTCGGCCCTGGCGGCCAAATACTCGGCCGGCTTCCCCCAACGACGACTCGCCAGCGGGTGATCATCCCAATAGCCGTACTCACCCAAACGGAAGGGAGGGATCTGAGGATCTCGTTCCCCGGCCTTTCCCACATTGAGGTAAAGCATTGGGTCGAAGCCCAATGGAATATCGCCATCCAAGGAGCGCAAGCGGCGCACGGCCCAATCGGCGGGGCTGGTCACCCGAATCCGTTCTTTAACCGGCTCCACCACCCGCAGCAAACTCATAAGCAAATGATCAGTGTATCGGGCATGAGATTTGAGATCGAGTTGCAATTCAACCGGGTTGGGGTGGTTGCGCAACAATTCCAGTGCCTGACTGAGCAAACCAACCGGCTCGGCGTTTTCGCACCCGGCGCGGGTGTAATGCAGACGGCTCACTTCGGAGGCCGTCTGGGCGGCGACGAGGCCGGAGCCATCGGTTCCGTCCTCCAAACGTTGGTTGTGAAAGAGCAGGAAGTCACCATCGGCGAGGGGAGAAATATCCACTTCGATCACTCGCGCGCCAGCTTCCAGACATACGCGGATAGCCTGCAAGGAACTCGGCTGATAATTGTGCCCTCGTTTCGCCGCGTGATGGACCAGCAATAGTGAATGCACGCAGTTATCCATTCAGGTTATTCTCCGGGAGCAATCCCAAGTCGACCAAGTAGGGATTGAAGATGTAAATCGTGGAAAATTCACCATTAAAGCGGGCATGATAGAGCAGAGCTTTAGCCGGGTCCAGAAACCAATCACCGCGCGTCAGCACCTCCCCCGTCGTCTGGTAGTATCCCCACGGTGTATTGGCCTTATCCTTGGAGAAATCATCCCCGTCGATGGCCTTGGGCAACAACTCACCCCGATACACGAACGGGCCATCGAATGTCCTGCCGTCACCGACATCATCCCTGCGGGTCCATAGTGTCGGATAAATCGGCGCCAATTGGTAAGAGACATGCTCATCATCCACACCCTGCGGCGCCTTGGCTTCCTCTCCCAGTCGGTAGATCACCACACCACCGCGAAAGAGGATGGGGTCGATGAGAGAACCCGTTCCTCTGTGGCCATAGATGCCATGGCCGAGGGCCTCAACATAGACCACAGGGTGATCTCCTTCCAGTGTAGCCACCCCCGTGACGTCGAGAAAGTTTCCGCCTACTGAGTTATCGAAGATGTACAGGTAGATGGCGTTGTGCGCTAGCGTTTCGAGCGCCTTCGGTTTGCCGAAGCTCGTACCGTTTTTCTCTACCGTCAACTGGATAGATTCCAGGTCATTTTCGTGGCACCCCCCGCTGGTGTGACAGTCCTCGTAAGTGTAATCCCGGGGGTGAAACAGGGAGTAGAAGAGGAACCAATGGCTCTCCGATTCGATGACCGAATAATAGACATAAGCCGAGAGATCACCCGTGGGCTGGTTTTCCCAATTATTATTGCCGACCCAGTCGCCATCGAAGTTTGCCGCGGTGATGTAATCCTGATCCGAGATAGCACCTTGCCGGATGACCGGCGCATAGTGGCGAGCCAATTCATCGTGGCTGGCTGGCGCACCTAACGGACCCGGAGTCACACGAAGCGGCTCCGTTACACCACAGGCGGACAGACCCCACAAGCAAATTATGAGCGGCAAGTATGTCAATTTCCCCATAGTTATCGGCTCGTTATCAGAGCCTCAACATTCTCCGGTGTACCGCGCCAGGGGCCGGGGTGCTCCTGTTTCAGCGTCGTGACGGCTGATGCGAAGATACACGCTTCCTCAGGCGAAGTCGCCAGGCGTTTGCCTAAGTATGTTGAAAAGCAAGTATCTCCCCTCCCAGTGCGTCCTTTGAGAGAGCGGGAAGTAAACGGTGCTTCGTATAGGTCACCGTTGGCGAAGACGATCACTCCCGACGACTGCGTAATCACGATCTCGCGCGGTCCATACTCGCCCAGCTGATGGGCAGCCACTTGTAGATCGGTCTGCCCGGTCAAGAGCTCAGCCTCAGCCCGGTCCAGCTTCAGATAAGTCACGAGCGACAGGCCCTCCTCCATTTCGGGCCATTTGCGGAAGATCAGATTCCCATTCTGGCGGACGCGAACAAAGCCTTGGATATCCATCGCAACTGGTCCGCGCTGGGATAGCAACTTGAGCAGCGACAGGTCCACTTCGCCGCCGATGATGGGCGCGACCAGGTAGATTCGAGCAGACAGATTTGGGATTTCTTGCGGTTGGAATGGGCCGGCAAAATCTATCAGTTTGCAGACACGCCGCTCCATGTCGTCTGAGTTATAGATATTTTCGATGCCCGAGGTCGCCGGGGCGGATGTGGCGAAGACTCGCACACCCTCATGTTTCAATTCGTCTAACAATGGGAAGTCAGCCGGATGCATTCGGGTAACGACAGCCACGCGAATACCCAACCGGCGTAGCGCAACGCTGCCATAATAGACAGCCCCTCCAGAGGCATATTCGCCATGGCCGTCAATCACCAGCCGGTCTTTGGCAAAGTGGCCGATCATCATAATGTCTACGTTGTTGTTCAATGTTATACCTCGTTTCGTTTCTAATTTTTCTGAAGCATATCCGACAACAAGTCGGGCGTGCCGGTGCAGATGCCGTCCACGTCGAGTTGCACTAGTTCATGGAGCTCAGCTGGCCGTTCTTCGTGCCATAGGAGAACACCGAGACCGTGCTGGCGGATGCCGGCGATCATGGCTGGCGTGAGCAGCTTATGCGGTGTGGGCGACACATTCTCCCAGCAGAGATGTACGTAATCCGCCTCAACCGCCAGTGCCCATGCTATAAAATCGGCCTGCCGGTCCTCCCCACGGATGAGCACCGAGGTGAGGATCGCCGGTTCCAAAAACTTGACCTTTTGGGGGAGCCAGGGGAAGAAAGAGCCAACAACGACCTGGTCGAGAAAGGCTGCCTCTCGTAGCGTCTTTACCACTGGTTCTGACGTGTCTTGCCCTTTCAATTCGATATAAAGCTGCGCCCGACCGCGCGCCAGCTCTATGACTTCTATCAAGGCAGGTACCTGCTCGCCCAGACCAGCGTCGAAGCGCTTGATCTGTGCCAGGGAGAGAACAGCGACCCGCCCTATACCGTCGGTGGTCCGCGACAGATCGGCGTCGTGGATGACGACCGGGTGACCGTCCTGACTGAGATGCACGTCCAACTCAAGCATTGTGGCGCCCAACTCGATTGCCCGTTCGAAAGCGCGCAGTGTGTTTTCCGGCTCGTATGCAGATGCGCCTCGATGGGCGATGTTATGAATCACTGTGCAACCACCTGCGCCCGCGAAATGTCCTTATCGTAGGGTTTTTCAAATCGATGACAAGCTCCAGGAATACTCGGTCTAAGTGCCCGCCATAAGCGCGATCGAGAATATAGCGAGTGACAGATATCACGTCGATAGACTCACGAGCGCATGATCTGATTCAAAGATTGGCTGCCGACGGCCTCTGCTCTCGTTCGTCACTTTTTTAATTTGTTCCACCACGTAAAATGCAAAATGCCAAACGGTTTCATAAACACCGCTTCGACAAATTGCGTTTCACGCTTTACGTTTTTTATTCCGCCCAGAGCAGCGATTTTTCCGTCTGCGGGTCGAAGAACTGTACTTTGTGAGTGCTGAAATCCAGCGTCACATTCTGGCCCATCTTCAAGCCCAGCACAGGATCGGCCAGTACGTGGACAATCGCTTCGCCTATCTGCACGGTGACCAGGTCATCGCGGCCCAACGGCTCGACGACGTAGATCTCGCCGCCGACGCCTTCGTCGCTAATGGTTATATCTTCAGGGCGGATACCCATGATCACGTTACCTTTACCAGCGGTTTTCTCGCCCTGCTCGGTGGGTACGATCGCGTCGAACTTCTCACGATGAGCGTGGTAGTCGCCGTTTTTGCGGGAGACCTCCACCTCCAGGAAGTTCATCGGTGGATTGCCCACGAAGCCGGCCACAAACAGGGTACGCGGCTGGTCATAAAGTTCATCCGGCGGGTCATAGGCCTGAAGCTTGCCTTCCTTCATCACGGCAATGCGGTCGGCCATGGTCATGGCCTCCACCTGATCGTGAGTGACATAGATGGCGGTGATGCCCAATTCTATCACCAGTCGTTTGATTTCACCGCGCATAGAAAGGCGCAAGCGAGCATCCAGGTTAGAGAGAGGTTCATCGAACAGCAACAATTGAGGTTCCTTGACCAGCGCCCGGCCCAAAGCGACGCGCTGCTGCTGGCCACCGGAGAGCTGGGCAGGTCTGCGATCCATCAGATGTCCGATGCCCATCATATCGGCGACCCGCTGTGCTCGCTCCCGCATATCATTCTTCGGAACCTTTTTAAGTTTGAGAGGATAGCTGATGTTTTGGAAGACGTTCATGTGCGGATAGAGGGCGTAGCTCTGGAAGACCATGCCAATGTTGCGATCTTTGGGCGTCATGTAATTGACGACCTGGTTGTCGAACCAGATATTTCCCTCCGTAGGTTTATAGATTCCGGCTACCATCAGCAGCGTGGTGGTTTTGCCGCAGCCAGAGGGCCCCAGGAAAGCCACGAACTCGCCGTCGTTGATGTCCAGGTTGATGTGGTCTGCGCCGACGACTTTGCCCCAACGTTTGCTGAGGTTCTCAAGTTTTACTTTCACAATTTGCTCCTTGCGTGATGCGTAAAACGAAATGTGTATTTCTCCTTTTTACCCATTACGTTTTACGTACCACCCTTGGCCCCTCCGGCGTAGATGCTCAACAGCAAGTCCTGGGTGAAGATGAAGAAGATGGCCACTGGGATGAGCTGAAACAGTCCCACCGCGGTGACTGCTCCCCATTGGACGGCCACCGTGTCGCCCCGGAAATTCTCCAGATAGACGGATAGAGTGGCCTGTTGTCCGGCGCCGATGGTGAAGGTTTTGGGAATCAGCCAGGCGTTCCAGCCGGAGATGAAGGCGAAGATGGCCAGCGCCGCGATGCCTGGCTTGATTGTGGGCAGGATGATCTCCCCCCAGACCCGCAGGCGGGAGGCGCCGTCAATCATGGCTGCCCGTTCCATGTCCCAGGAGACGTTATCGAAGAAGCCTTTCATCAACCAGATACCAAATGGCAGCTCGAAGCCGATCATCACCAGGCCTACGCCTAGAACCGTGTTGTAAAGTTTGAGGGTACGCAGCACGAAGTAAATGCCGATGAGCAGCGTCACGCTGGGGAAGGCGTGCAAAATTAATGTCAGCGAGAGAAACGACTTGCGCCCAGGAAAATTCAAGCGTGACAGCGCATAGCCAGCCAACGACGAAACCACAATTACGGCGATGGTCATCCCGATGGCAACCACAAAGGTGTTGAGGGTCACCTTCCAAATGCTGGGATACCCCCGTCCGAAGGGCGACCCTCGCAGGAAGCTCCAGTTGCTCAAGGTGAAACCGGTTGAGCGCAAGCCCTCCGTACTGATCGAAAAGGAACTGAGGATCAGCCAGAAATAGCCCACGATAACGGGCAGGACGGTGATAATCAGGAGCACATAGGGGACGGCCCTACCGAATCTTTTCCGAAGTGTCATCTCGTTTCTCCCTTCGCCCTACAGCAGATCGATCTTGGGCTCTTCAACCAGTTCATCGAACTTGAATACGCGCATGTAGATCGAGGCCGCGATCACGCCGATGATCACCAGGATCACGGCCCAGGCTGCGCCGTAGCCCCACTGGTTGTTGCCGAAGTAGTTGGACAGCGCCCGGTGATAGGCCGTCAGCGCCCATACTTCGGTGTGGTACAGGCCCGGCCCACCGTCGGTGAGCAGCATGATCTGCTCGAAGGAGGTGAGGAGCGAGAGGGTCTGATAGGTGATCACGAACAGGATCGGCCATTTGATAGCAGGCAGGATGACGTAGCGGATAGTCTGCAAGGTTGAGGCCCCGTCCACTTTAGAGGCCATCATGTAGTCCCTGGGAATGGCTTCGATGGCCGAGGTGAAGATCACCATGCCGAAGGAGGCGCCGATCATCCCATTGACCAGGATCACGAAGGGCCAAGGCGAAGCTTGGAGCAAGTTCCCCCCTGTCCCTATTCCCAGAGGGACTAGCAATTGATTAAGGATCCCATGGGGCGCTCTCGCGGCGATCCGTTGCCACATCATAATGTAAATGACCGAAGGTGTGAGGCGGGGCAGCAGCCACAGCACACGGAAGAAGAAGCCCGTGCGGCGCTCAACATGGGTGGTAAGAAGGGCGATGATGAGCGCGCTGCTGAAATTGAACAGGGTCAGCGTGGACACCACATAGAATGCCGTATTGCCTAGGATCTTAGGGAAGAACTTGTTGTTAAAGATCTTGGCGTAGTTGTCCAAGCTCCAATTCTCCGGCAGCCACCACTGTAATGTGCCAAAGTTTGCTGCATCCAGGTCGGAAAAGCTTAGCACTAATATAATGACCACCGGGATGAAGAAAAAGAGGGTGACCAACACAGCGGCCGGGGCCAGGAACCCGTAACTCCCAAACCTCGAACGCAGCCGGTCGCCGATAGAGGGCATCCCCCCCTTTGAATGGGTAGGGAAGAGGGGGGGTGCCCCCCCCCTCTTTAGCCTGCTTGCCAGACTCATTTTATGATTATCTCCTCGCCTAGCTCATTCTGAAGGTTCTCCACGACATGGTCAACCGCCTCCTGGGCGGTCATATCGCCCGATTGCACGGCTGCCAGGGCCTCATAGGTGATGGTGGAGTAAGGACCCCAGTTGGGATTGTTGGGTAGGAAGGTGGTGTAGTCCAACATGTAGAGCACGTCGGACAGGAAGATATCTGCCTTGTACGGCTCATAGTCGGCCTGCGACTTGAGGATACCCAGGTGGGTGCTGTTAATGGCGTGCCGCGTGTTGGCCTCGTCGGTGGTGGCCTTGGCGATCAGGGCCAGGGCCAGGTCGGGATTCTCGCACTGGGCGCTGATCAGGTACGCCAGAGGGTGCGACAGCGTTAACGGGGAACCACCCGGTGCGGCCGGATACAAACCATAACCCCAGTTATCGAACTGGTAGCTCTGGCCACCCTTACTCGCGGTCCACTGAGAGGCCCACTCGGCCCACTGCCATGAACCCCCGGCCCAGAACACGACCTTGCTGTCGGTGACGCTGGGGTGGTAACTGCCGCCCCAATCTCCGGTCAGGAAACTGTGGGCTCCATCGCCGGTCAAGCCTCGTTCGAAGAACTGGTAGTACTTCAGGCCGGCTTCGGTGTCGAAGACCAGCTTGCCGGTCTCGGCGTCGGATGTCTCTCCACCATAAGCATAGTACAGGGCGGTGAAGTCGGTGCCATTCTTGGGTCGCATCCAGAAGCCCATGCCCGGCTCCACGACGCCGGCCGCTACGGCCGCTTCAGCCGTATCCAGCAGATCGTCCAGGGTGAAGTTGCCGGCCTTAATTTCGTCGGCCAGACCCGCAATGCGGGCCTCATCCCAGCCGGGTACCTGCGCTAGTAGCGTCTTGTCCCAGTAAATCGGTCGTGACTCGATGTCCTGGGGGATGCCCCAGCGCTCGCCCAAGAATGTGACAGACCCCCATATTCCGTCAATCACATTGGCGAACTCGGGGTAGTCCCCAAGCATTTCGTCCAGCGGGATGATGCGGCCGGCAGTTGCCTCGGTGCCGATGAACTCGTGGCCAGTCAACAGGATGTCTGGCGCTTTCTCGTCCTCGTAGGCCAGCGCGAACTCCTGCATGATGTCGCCGAAGTCGGTGTTATCCTGGATGGTCTTGATCACTACCCTCCGGGTGTCGCCGGCAGCTTCTAGA
>JAUWHU010000064.1 GCA_030605705.1 Thermoflexia bacterium
GACGCTGTGACGCTTCTTCCCATTTGACATAGCGTCTGGATACGGTAGGATAGCCGCACAATGAAAAAGCATGAACTGCCGGAGCTTGATCCGCATATCGTCTCCCAACAATTGGAACTGAACTTTTGCCCGCGCTGCGGACACGCCTTAGCAGATATGCACGCCTTCGGGCAGGTGCGGCGTGTTTGCCCGGCCTGTGGTCTGGTGGTTTTTCGCGAGCACAAGGTCGCCTCGGCCGTGCTGTTGGAAAACGAGGCGGGACAGGTGTTGTTGGTGCGCCGCGCCTGGGGGCCTAAACAGGGTTACTGGAGCTTGCCGGCGGGCTTCGTGGACGATGATGAATCCCCTGAAGCGGCCGCCATCCGCGAGGTCTGCGAGGAGACGGGCCTGGAAGTGGCTGATTTAGCATTGCTGACGCTGATCTCCGGCCGGGAACACGAGCGAGGCGCCGACATCGTTGTGGTCTACCGAGGGCGCATCGTAGGGGGCGTGTTGTCCGCGCAGGATGACGCCTCCGAGGCGGCTTTCTTCTCGCTGGATGCCCTGCCACCCCTGGCTTTCCGGGCTACCCGCGAGGCGTTAGCGCGCTGGCGCGAGATCCGCCAGGAGCCGGCGTGATGAACCACCGCCTCAAACTTTTCCTGTTGGGGTTTTTAGTCGCCGTTGCAGCGGCCTGGATCGGATGGATGCCGGCTCGCACCTGGCTTCAGAGTTTGGCTCCCACGGCCACGCCTACGGCGACCCTCACACCCACACCAACTGCCACACCCACGCCTACAGCCACTCCCACGGCCACGCCTACGGCAACACCCACCGCGACCCCTACGCCCACTCCCACCCCCACCCCTCCCCCAACTCCCACGCCCTCGCCCACACCGACCTATCCGCCGCCGCCGGAGGAACTCCACGTCCCCATCTTGATGTATCATTACGTCTCCGAATTGCCCGCGGATGCCGACGCCGTCCGCCGCGATCTGACGGTATCGCCGGAGACCTTCGAGGAGCAGTTGCAATATCTCGCGGACCAGGGCTACCAGACGGTCACATTGCGCGACCTCTACGATGCTCTGAGCGTGGGGCGTCCCTTGCCGGACAAGCCCGTGGTACTGACCTTCGACGATGGGTACCAGGATGCTTACACCGACGTGTTACCCATGCTTCAGCAACATGGTTTCGTGGGCGTCTTTTTCGTCCTGGCGACGCCGGCCCACTTCGAGGCTCCGGCCTACATGACCTGGGCCGACGTGAAAGCAATGGCCGAGGCCGGGATGTCCATCCAGGGTCACGGGCGGGATCACTACGACATGCGGAACCGCAGCGTGGATTTCCTGGTCTACCAGATTTTGGGGATCAAAGAGGCGGTGGAAGCCCACACCGACCAGCAGGTGACCTTCTTCTGTTATCCTGCCGGCAAATATGATGACCAGACCTTAACGGTGGTGGAATCCGCCGGCTACTTGGGCGCGGTCACAGTAAAATGGGGCGCGACCGAGCGCTTGGATAATCGCTACACCTGGCCACGCATCCGCGTGCGAGGAACGTGGACACCGGAGAAGTTCGCCGAGGTGTTGGAGGGATTGGAGAAGTAGGGGCAATTCGTGAATCGCCCTATTGTTGAAGTGGCGACGTTGTACTGTTCAGCAGCGCGGTTGAGGGGAAGATAGGCCGGCAGATTATCAGGTGACATACTGCATCTCCTGTGCCCGTAGAAGCGCGACGGCCCGACCAGTTGGTCGGGCCGTTCTTAGTACCCCTGATGCGACTCGAACGCATGCCACCGGCTTCGGAGGCCGATGCTCTATCCAACTGAGCTACAGGGGCCTGACAACCGCATTTTACCATAAGTCAATGATTAAGCAAGATTTTCCAGTTCCAAGTTCATCCGGCACAAAGCGTCTGTAACAAAAATACCCCCATCGTTCGTGTCTTTCTCTCTTTGCTCTTCGTGGTATACTTAACGTGAAATTCAAACCCACACACACGGAGGTCATGATGAAACATTTTCTCTCCTTAGCCGATTTGACAACGGAAGAACTGCAAGGTCTGTTAGACCTGTCCCTCCGTCTCAAGGACGAGTGGCGAGCCGGCGGCAATGCTCCCATCCTCAAGGGCAAAGTATTGGGCGAAATTTTCCAGAAGCCCAGCCTGCGCACCCGCGTCTCCTTCGATGTGGCGATGTTGCAATTGGGCGGGCACGCTCTTTACCTCTCCCCCAACGAGATACAGCTGGGGAAACGTGAGAGCGTGGCCGACGTGGCTCGCGTCATCTCGCGTTACGTCAACATCGTGATGGCACGTGTCTTCGGGCACGCCGACCTGGTTGAACTGGCGCAATACGCCAGCGTCCCCATCATCAACGGACTTTCCGATTACAGCCACCCCTGCCAGGGCACCGCCGATTTCCTCACCATCCTGGAGCACAAGGGCGGGTTCCAGGGCCGGAAACTGACCTTCTTAGGAGACGGCAACAACGTCTCCACTTCGTTGCTCTTCGGCGCGACGAAGCTGGGCATGAACTTCGCCATCGGGATGCCACGGGGTTACGAATTACATCCCGCCGTCTGGGCATTGGGAGAGCGCTTCGCGGCCCAGAGTGGTTCCCGGATTTTAGCGACTCACGATCCCCTCGAGGCCATCAAGGACGCGGATGTTGTCTACACCGATGCCTGGGCTTCAATGGGCCAAGAAACCGAGGCCGAGAAGCGTCTCCGGGTTTTCCCGCCTTACCGCATAGATAAGGATATCCTTGAGCACGCCCAGGATGACGTGATCGTGATGCACTGTCTGCCGGCACACCGGGGCGAGGAGATCACCGACGCAGTTGCCGACGGGCCGCACTCAGTGCTTTTCGATCAGGCGGAGAATCGCCTACATGCCCAGAAAGCCATCATCGCCTGGCTGCTGGAGGCTGTGTAAAGTTAAAGGTTGAAAGTTGAAGCAGTATGGCGTAACAATTGCTAAGGCGTTGAGACACTGGGACGCTGAAACGCTGAGACGCTATTCAGCATCCAACAGGGGGAATTATGGCCGGTAACCGCGCGCGATTTGAAGAAGCCTTGCAACAGGCCAGTGAGCGGGTCTGGGAGGAAAAATGGCCGAAGGCCGTGGCGGCCTACCGGCGCGCTCTCCAAGAGTATCCCCGGGACATCTCCGCCTTGCAGGGTTATGCCTGGGCGATGTTTAATATCAACGCCTTCGAAGAAGCCGAGGAAGTCTACCAACGACTCACGCAACTGCCCCCCCAGGACCCGGGGCCTTACGAGCGACTGGCTCAGATCCAGGAGCGGCGAGGGGCCAGCAAGCAAGCCGCACAATCCCACTTCCAGGCGGCGAACTTGTATCGCGCACAGGGGTTACTGGTAGAGCACATTTCTGCCCTGGAGGCATCTGTGCGGCTGGATCCCCACCACGACCAGCCCTGGGTGGAGCTGCTGAAGCATTACCAGCAACAGAATGACCTGGAACACGCCATCCTGGCGACACTCTGGCTCGCGTACCTATATCAGGAAAGACACCATGACTGGGCCGTCGAGGTGTGCCGGCAAATGCAGCAAACCGCGCCCCGGGACCGCCGTCTGAGGCAGGTCATGTCCTTGTTGCAAAGCGGGCGCCCCCTCCCCCAACCTCCCTCGACGGGAGAATTTACCGCAGCGTTGGAAGAAGCCCAGCAAACGGTGGAAGTTGAGCACGGCGAGGATCAGGGAACGCCGGCCGAGGTCGCCCAGCTACGAGCGACAACCGCAATGGCGGAATCCGTATTTACGGGGGGACTTCCGCAGCTCCAGGGCATATCCCAGGATGAAGTGAGCCTGCTCATCGGGCAAGCGGTGGATGCCCAGACGCGGGGAGACCTGAAAGCAGCTCTTTACGCTTATGAACGGCTTATTACAGCGGGCGTCTCAATGCCCTCCATCCACTTCAACCTGGGGCTGCTTTACAAGGAACTGATGCGCTTTGACGAGGCTATTGAACAATTCCTCAAATCGCTCCCCGATTCCAAGTACGTGCTGGGCAGTCATTTCGCCCTGGGAGAATGTTACCAGGTCAAAGGACAACTCCAAGAGGCGCTGGAGCATTTCCTCGACGCGGTGAAGGTGATTGACCTGGCTACCGTGGAGCGCGATCAGGCAGATGACTTGATCCGCGTTTATGAAGGGTTAGCCCAGAGCCTCGTCAATAGCGGCGAGCCGGAGCGCACTCAGGAATTGGTACAATCTTTGGTAGACTTCCTGGGCCAGCGAGGTTGGGAGGATGAGGTGCTCAAGGCGCGTCACCGGTTGGACAGCCTGGCGCGTGACGGCGTCGTGCTCAGCCTGGCGGAGAGCCTTAGCCTTCCCGATCCCGAAGATATCCTGCGCTCCGTGGCTCTGGCTCAAGAATACGTGAAACGCCGTAAGCCCTATGCCGCCTTAGAGGAATTGGAGTATGCGATCGGCAGGGCCCCATTTTACCTACCCTTACACACCCTACTGGCAAATTTCATGATGGAGAGTGGAAACTTAGAAGCAACGGTGGAAAAATACCGCATCATCGCCCAGACCTACGAGATACGGGGCCGCATCCCCCTGGCGCTGGCTACGTACCGGCAGATTCTGGAACTTTCCCCCCTCAACGTTGGGGTACATAAACGCATGATCGAGATGCTGATCCGTCGCGGGCAGATTGACCAGGCTTTGAGTCAATATTTCCAGATGGCGGATGCCTACTACCAATTGGCGCAGCCGGAACGCGCACGGGATACCTATGCGGAAGCACTGCATCTGGCTCCGCGCGGTTCTGAGAGCCAGGAATGGCAAGTACGTCTCCTACATCGCATGGCCGACCTGAACATGCAGCGACTGGATTGGCAAGCTGCTATCAAAGATTACGAGGAAATCACCCACATCGCGCCGGATGATGAGCGGGCGCACCTGGGCCTGCTGCGCCTTTACCCACGCATCGGACGGGCGCACTCAGGATTTGCGGCTCTGGATCGCTTGCTCAAGCGTTACCTGGAAACCCGCCGGGTGGGGAAGGCCGGGGTGGTGCTGGAGGAACTGGTACAGGAGGACCCCGAATCCATCCCCCTGCGCTTCCGCGCGGCCCAGATCTACCTGAACATGGGGAAACGGGAAAAAGCACTGGAACACCTGGACGTTTTAGGAGATCTGCAATTGGAAACTGGGCGAAAACAAGATGCGCTCAAGACCATTGAAGCAATCCTGGCCCTGAACCCCTCCAACGCTGATGCTTACCGGAATCTGCATCGTGAGCTGGGGGGACAGGGGCTACCGGAATCATGAATCACGGGTTACGAATCACAAATCTTGAATATGGAAGTATGGAATCTTAGTTGGTTAATTCAGAGACTTTCCTGGCCGGACTTATTTGACATCTTGCTGGTCGCCGGGCTTTTCTTCTGGCTCTTCTACGCGCTGAAAGGGACGCGAGCCGCGCCTCTCGTGCGTGGCATCACCGCCTTGCTCGTCACACTGGCCCTGCTGAGCCGGATTGTGCGCCTCCGGGCCTTTTCATGGGTGGTAATGCAGCTCTTCCCCGCGCTCCTGATAGCCATACCGGTCATTTTTCAGCCGGAATTGCGCCGCGCCTTGTCGCGTTTGGGACGCGGGCGCTTCTTCTATCTCGTTCCCCAACACGAAGAGTCCTCAGAGAAAATGTTGACGGCGGTGTTGACAGCCGCGCACCAGATGGCGACCCATAAAGTGGGGGCGCTGATCGTGTTTGAGCGTGATATCGGCCTGCAAGACTACGTGGAAACCGGTGTGCCCGTGGATGCGCAAGTCACGGCTGAATTGCTCACCACCATCTTCGACCATCACACGATCCTGCACGACGGCGCGGTCATTATCCGCGACAACCGCGTCGCAGCGGCGGCCTGCGTCATGCCGCTGACCACAGCTTTCCTCTCGGACCGCCACCTGGGGTTGCGCCACCGCGCGGCCATCGGGACGACAGAGGAGAGCGATGCCATCACCGTGGTCGTTTCTGAGGAACGCGGGAACATCTCCGTCGCGCATAACGGACGCATCATTCGAGATCTGCGAGGCCAGCGGCTGGAATCCATTCTGAAAGCTTTTCTCATGCCGGGACAGCCGGAGACCGCGCCCTTCTTCCAGCGCTGGCGACGCCGCGAGCCAGGACGACCTTCTGCTGGCACGGAAGGAGAGAGACGGTGAAGGGCAATCTGATACAAAACCTGGGGCTGATGTTGGCTTCGCTCGTTCTGGCCTTCTTCTTCTGGGCCGTGGCGACAGAAGCGGAGGACCCCCAGATGGAAAAAACTTATCCCGTCTCGATCCCCGTGGAACGGCGGGGAGTGCCGGAGGGGATGGTGGTCTATGGAGCTGAAAATATCAAGGCGCGGGTGTCCTTGCGCGCCCCCAGGTCCATTTGGGACATCCTGCAGCTGGAAGACATCCGGGCTTTTGTAGACCTTTCCGATGTAGCGCCGGGGACTGTGGCCGTGCCCATCCAAATAGAAGTCCATCGCAAGCCGGTGCAGGTCACGCAGTCCTCTCCCCAGGAACTTTCCCTATCCCTTGAACTCCTGGTGGAACGGGACGTGCCGGTCGAGGTGGAATTGGAGGGGCATCCGGCCCTCGGTTTCATGGCACGCCAGCCGACCTTCGCGCCGCGCACCGTCACCGTGAGTGGCCCCCAATCCTTGATCTCACAAGTGGTGCGCTCCCTGGTCACGGTACCGGTGGGGGAACAGCAAGGGGATGTAAGCGGGGATTTCCTCTCCACGCCGGTAGATGAGACGGGAAAGCGCGTGGAGTACGTGCAGGTGCTCCCCCGCTCGGTCACGGTCCAAGTGACGATAGAGCAACTGGCTAATATCCGCAACCTGCCGGTACGGATCGTGCTCGCCGGCCAACCGGCGCCCGGCTACCGGATAGAAAGCGTGGAAATCGAACCGCCGGTGATCGCGGTGTTCGGTCGCAGCGACGTGTTACAGAACGTAGCGGGCTATCTGGAAACGGAGCTGATCCCGCTGAATGGATCCAGCAGCAGCTTTAGCACCACCGCTTCCCTGCAAGTTCCGGAAGGGTTAACCGTCCTTTTGACGCCTCAAGTGACGGTAAAGGTGAATTTGGAGCCGGTCGAGAGCAAGATGACCGTCCAGTTGATCCCTGAGATTCAGGGGTTAGGGGTAGGTCTCACGACAACGCTCGTGCCGGAGACGGTACAATTGCTGTTGGTGGGGCCGTTTGAGGCCATAGAGCAACTGGACCCCGCCGACATCCTGCTATCGCTGGACCTGACAGACCTTCCGCCTGGGGAGTATGCCATCACGCCGGACATCAGCTTGCCGGACGACAGGCTCAGGATAGAGGGGATTTTCCCCCAATCGTCGCTGCCCGTAAAGATCGAGGAGATCTCCAACCCGTGACACGCGGTCCTGTTCAGAGCGACTGAAGTCGCTACTACGTCCCGCTAGCTGTGGCCGGTCTCATTGGGGCCTTCCGCCCCAAACTTACTGACCGAGAGCCACAGTGGGCAGATTCGAGGAACCACAAGGGCTCCTCCTACGATGAAACGCATCCAAACAAAAAGAGCGTGGCGTGGCCGGAATGCCACACCACGCTCTCCTCTGTTCAACGGCTATAGATCAGAAGCAAAACCGAACAATCCCATCCCCAACTTGGGCAAGCGGCCCCGCTTTTCGTCGCGCCCAAAGTGCAGCACCTCACCGGAGTCGGTCACCGCCTCCACGGCAAGGGCCAGACTCTGGAGCTCCTTGACCAAAACTTTGAAGGAAGCGGGAATCCCCGGTTCCTCAATAGGTAATCCCTTGACAATAGCTTCATAGGCCTTCACGCGGCCCACGACATCATCAGATTTGATGGTAAGCATTTCCTGCAAGGTGTACGCAGCGCCGTAGGCTTCCAACGCCCAGACTTCCATCTCACCGAAACGCTGCCCTCCGAACTGCGCTTTTCCCCCTAACGGTTGCTGGGTCACCAGCGAGTACGGCCCTGTCGAACGGGTGTGGACTTTGTCCTCAACCAGGTGCGCGAGTTTAAGCATGTAGATGATCCCCACGGTGACCGGTTGATCGAAAGGCTGCCCCGTCTTGCCGTTGTACAAGATCATCTTGCCCAGCGTGGGCAGTGGAGCATTGGTCCTGTGACTGAAAGCCGTGGCCTGCAGCACGAGCTCCTCATCTGATAACTCGGAGACCTCCTGGCCGTGTTCTTTCATCCAGAGGCGCAGGCAGACGCTTTGCGCGTCACGGTCTGCCTTCTCCCGTGCAACCAGGTCACGGGTATCCTCCGCGAACACCAGGATGTCATCGGGGTTGTACCCCAGTTCCCGGAGCCATTCCTGCAATACCGCGCGGCGAGCATAAGCATAATCCTCATGCAACTGCTCCACGTCGTAACCATGCCGTGAGAGCCAGGCAGCAATGTAGAGTAGCCGAGCCTCATCATCATCCCGCAGTAGCTCCAGCTCGTAGTCCTGCGCCTTGAGCCAGGCCCAGGTGCGCGCTTGAGCCTCATCCCAGGCCCGGTCAATCAACCACGCTCGCGCCATCTCGGCGGAGATCTCCGTCTCGTTCGCGCCATCGAAAACGGGAGTGACGGTACGAAAGCCCAGACGCCAGGCCGCCCACCCCAGGTGAGTTTCCAGCACCTGGCCGATGTTCATGCGACCCGGCACGCCCAGGGGGTTGAGGATAATGTCCACCGGCGTCCCATCCGCCAGGAAAGGCATATCGGCAAGGGGGAGTATCTTGGAGATCACACCTTTGTTCCCGTGTCTCCCGGCCATCTTATCACCGGCGGTGATTTTGCGGCGTTGAGCCACACTGACCCGCACCACCTTCTCCACACCGGCGGGCAGATCGCGGTACTCCTCGCGGTCGAATGCCTTGACGGCCACTACCTTACCGCTGGAGCCATGAGGCATCTTCAGGCTGGTATCCTTCACATCGCGCAATTTTTCACCGAAGATCGCGCGCAGCAGCTTCTCCTCCGGGGTGAGCTCTTTCTCACCCTTGGGGGTGATCTTGCCCACCAGGACGTCCAGCGGCTCGACTTCAGCACCCACACGGATGATGCCTTCCTCGTCCAGATCGCGCAGCGCGTCATCGGAAACGTTGGGGATCTCCCGCGTCACTTCCTCCGGCCCCAATTTAGTATCGCGGGCTGAGACCTCGTATTTTTCGATGTGGACGGAGGTGAATTTATCAGCGCGCACTAGCTCCTCGCTGAGCAAGATAGCGTCCTCGTAGTTCCCCCCCTCCCAAGAGAGGAAAGCCACCAGGAGGTTCTGTCCCAGCGCCAAGTTTCCTTCCTCGGTGGAGGAGCTATCGGAAAGCACCTCCCCCGCCTGTACTCGCTGCCCCTTGTACACGCTGGGGTGCTGGTCAATGCAGGTGCTCTGGTTAGAGCGGGTGTACTTCCGCAGCTGGTAGGTCTCCAGAGTGCCATCGTCCTGCAAAATGATGATGCTCGATCCCGTCACGCTGAGCACCACGCCAGCGCCACGCGCCATAACGACCATCCCGGAGTTGATCGCAGCCGGTTTCTCCATGCCCGTCCCCACGAAGGGGATGTCCGGTTGAAGCAAAGGCACGGCCTGACGCTGCATGTTCGAGCCCATCAGGGCGCGGTTCGCGTCATCGTGCTCCAGAAAGGGGATCATGGCCGCCGAAATACCGACGATCTGAATCGGCGCCACGTCAATGTAGTCCACTCGTTCCGGTACGGTGAAGACGAATTGATCTCCTTTGCGCCCCGAAACACGCTGCATCAGGAAATGTCCCTGTTTGTCAAGCGGGGCGTTAGCCTGGGCGATGACGTAAGGTTCCTCGCGGTCAGCGGACAGATAGACTATCTCGTCGATCACGCGTGGGACGATCTTCACCGGCTCTTTCAAGGGCAACGCCGCGAGCTGTTCCGCCAACTCCTGCGTTATCTCTATACCGGTGACGGCCACCACTTCACCGGTGTCGGGGTCGCGCACATCCTCGCGCAGTATCTCACCCGCGAGTTGCTCGACCGTGTTCGGGAGCACCCGCAACACCCGGCGATAGGGCGTCTCAATGAAGCCCAGGCCGTTGATCCGCGCATAGGCGCCCAACCGGCCGATCAAGCCGATGTTCGGCCCTTCCGGGGTCTCGATAGGGCAGATACGACCATAGTGGCTGTGATGCACGTCGCGGACCTCAAAGCCCGCGCGCTCGCGGCGCAGTCCGCCCGGCCCTAATGCCGAGAGGGTACGCTTATGCGTCAGGCTCGACAGGGGATTTGTCTGCTCCATAAATTGGGAAAGCTGGCTGGAGCCGAAGAACTCCCGAATCGCCGCCACCACCGGGCGGATGTTGATCAAGCCCACGGGTGTGGGGGACTCGTCGCGGATACTCATGCGCTCCCGGACGACCCGTTCCATCCGCACCATCCCCACCCGAAACTTGGCCTGCACCAACTCGCCCACCGTCTTGACACGGCGGTTGCCCAGGTGATCCATGTCATCCGGGCCGGCCACGCCGTTGTTGATGTGGATCATGCGCCGCGTGAGTGCGACAATATCTTCCTTAGTAATGGTCCGTACGCTCATGGGGATATTCAACCCCATGCGCTGATTGAGCTTGTAACGTCCCACGCGCTGCAGGTTGTACCGCTGAGGAGCGAATATCTGGGAGGTCAGGTACTCCTGGGCGTTATCGAGAGTGGGCGGATCGCCCGGCCGCATCCGCCGGTAGAACTCCACCAGGGCCGCCTGGGCCACGGTGCGGTCACCCCGCAACACCCACTCCGGTTCCTGGCGGATCGTAGTGGCGATCCAGGGATGATCGGGGTCATTATCCGCTTCACTAAAGAGCGCCAGGAGCTCTTCGTCCGTCCCCTGGGTCAAGACGGTGCTGTGCAGCTCGTCGTCAATGGCGGCTATAGCACGCAGGAAAATCGTGAGCGGGATCGTGCGTTTGCGGTTGAAGCGCAAGGTGAGATACCCTGACTTACGGGTCTCAAATTCCATCCAGGTGCCGCGGTCGGGGATCATCTTGGCCGTCGCCAAACGCCGGCCACCGGCGTCGTCCATGCCGAAGTAGACGCCGGGCGAGCGGATCAGCTGGCTGACCACCACGCGCTCCGTCCCATTGATGATAAACGTGGCGTTTTCCGTCATCAAGGGCAGGTCACCCAGGAAGATCTTCTGTTGAACGATCTCGCTGGTCTCACGATTCACCAGAGCGACATCCACGTAGAGGGGAATCGCGTAGGTCAGGGCGCGGTCCAGACATTCTTCCTGGTCGTGCTTGGGATCGCCAAAATGATAGGCAAGGTCAAAGCCCGCCTCAACGGCCTCGCCCCCCGGCAGATAGAGGCTCAGCTGGCCGTTGTAGCTCACAATAGGCGAGATGTCATCAAAGAGCTCCCGTATACCCTGTTCCTGCAGCCATTTGTAGGACTGCAGTTGGACCTCAACCAGGCCAGGTAACGATAAAGCACTCGAAATACGCGCGTACGACTTAACTCCCAGGTCGGTTGCTAACATCCTGATCTTTTCCTCCCGGAGTTCCTACAGAAACACAAAAATGAAGCGGAGAGAAATTACCCGCTTCTACGCCTGACAAGCATTTGTGGGATTGTATGCATGAATAAACATTATACCACGGCTCGCTTCACCGTCAATGAGACCGGGGCGACCGCCAGCAATATCTTAGAACGCATAAGGGCAAAAGCCGCACTTACACTGCTCCCAGCCCCCGTCTCGGGGGCGTCCCCAGGGCAAGTTTTCTCGTCAACTCGCCCCGGGGACGGGGGCTTAGAGCGTTTGGAAAGAGAGGTGTTACTTCTGCCATAGTGCCTTAGAACACAGTATGAGTAGCCGTGATTTCCAAATCGCGCTCATGCTGAACTTTGCGTTGGGGAAGTTATTTAATCTGCGATCCTTAATTGTATATCACCGGTGGCGGTTATGTGCAGATCAGCGATGGGCACAGCCCAGTCAGGCAGCTCCTCCCCCACAGCAGTGAAAACCGGTACCCGCCCCATGGTGTGAAGGTCGTAAAGCCCTGTAAAGATAGCGGCGTGGGTATTCGGTGACAGCGGTGGAATATCCAGCTGCAGGCGATCAATGAAAATCTGCCCCGGTTGCCATACGCTGGTGGGAAAATTGCCGTAATCTGGATACGTATCGGTCTGTGTAAGGATGACGGGGTGATCCTGGTTTTCCATCAGGTGAATGAAAACGCTGAAGTTTTGCGTGACGCTTTGGTGGGCGCGCCAGTAGTAGGTGAGGGTGAGGGTAGTCTGTGACGCACCGCCGGTATCCAGCGCCAAATCGTATCCCAGGAGCTCAAAGGTCTGGTTGCCGAAGGTGTAGGGGATGGCATATTCGGGCGGCTGTGTTAGGGTGGAAACAAGGGTGGGTTTGGGATACGCGACGTGCAGGTATTGAGCGGGGGCCAGCACCGCCATAAGCCCCAACCCTGCGGCAATCACAGCGGTTATTGTGACACGATTAGCGAACAGCTGCGTCAAGCCGCCAGCGAGAATCGCCGCGATTGCGCTGGCGGCGGGGAATAGCAGCCGGCCACCGCCCATGAAGATGGCGGTACCGCTGGTAAGTTTGAGCAATGAGATGAAAACAATCATCCACCAACCACAGATCAACAACCAGAAGGGACGTGTCGTCTTCTGACGGATGAAAGCGCTCACGGCGCCAATGACGGCCAGCACGCACAGGATGCCCATGCACCAGTAAAACCAGGGGGCGGCGAACAAGATGCCACCCGGACTGAAGTCAAGCCAGTAAGCTTTCCAGAGGAACTCGAAGAACTCACGGGTTTGGCCCCAGGTCACCGGGGTAGTGCGATACCCGATCAGGATGGGAAGGAGATTAGTGGCCAAAGGATCTCCGTAGTGGGTCCAATTGTGCCAAAACCACCACGAACAGATGGAGGCAGTGAGCAACCCGCTGCTTGCCGCCCACAAAAGCGGTGTCAGGTAGCGCGATTTCCAGGCCTCCCACAAAGCGATGATTCCCAGCGGCGCGATGAGGCCCAGTCCTCCCAGCTTTGTCAGTGTTGCCAATCCGATCACGCTGCCCAGGATGAGAGCGCGTTTGCGCGTCAGTCCCTCCTGGTAAGCGATCCCGAGCTGCCACAGCCCCAGGTGGATGGTCGCCACGCCGGCCATATCATTGCTGAATGATGTGGCGATGAAGATAAACTGCGGGTTCAGTCCCATGAAGGCGGTAGTTAGCAACGCCAGGGGCCACGAGAGGAAGCGACGGGCCAGCAGGTAGGTGAAGGTAAGTGCTGCGATGCCGCAAAATAACGAGACGAGTCTCCCCGTGAAAAAAACCGGCTGTTCTAAGGGGGAATGTACGTAGGGGGGCACAAAAACATTACGGTTTCCTATGGATGTACCCAAGAAGTGTGGATTGCCGGTGGGGGGATAACGATCCTGCATGACAAATACCTTGGTGATGAGTGCTACAGTCGCGTAGTAGAGGGGGGGCTGGTGTCCTTCCAGTTCCACCAAAGTATGCGCCTCACACCCCACACGTGAAGTATCAATCACCGGCAGGCCATTGCCAGCCTTGAGGTGCATCACATAGGCCCGATGAGGGGCCTCGTCCGGTTTGCAGTACAGCGGGTTGTCGAAAGTGTAGTAGAGGCCCAGCAAGAAGAAGATGATGAGCAGAACAGCGATCCCGAGGGATTCCTGTTTGTTACGCATAGCGATACCCTTCAAAATGCGCACGAACCGCCCCTCTCTACCTTGTAACCATTTACAGATCATCACGCCCCCTCAGCTATCACGCCTGGCTTCCACAACATTCATTTTACCCGAAGCTGAGTTAAGATCACCGCAGACTCAGCGACCCGGTCACGTTGCCAGGTTACCGGAAGGGGCTGAATTTCGCCCTCACCGGTCATAGAATACACAGTCAATCGCAGGTCGTAAATCCCTGGCGCGGCGTCTGGCGAGATATCCATCCGCACAGTGTCGGTGAGAATCTGTCCAGGGAGCCACGCGCTTGTGGCATCCTGGGGCCAACGGTCAACCTGGGCAGCTTTACGCCATTGAGCATCTATCAATTGTGCTGAGACGGTATAGTTTTGTTGCATTGCGGCTACACCTTCCCAGATAAGGGTCAGCGTCAGAGGTTTACTTGCTTCCGGCGTGAGGGTGCTTAAGTCGTAACCTTTCAGCAGCATTCCTTCCCCAAAATGAACACCAATAGGATTAGGGACGAGACCTGGCTGCCGGGCAAGATTCACGTGGCCGAAGCGCGCGCTATCTCCTGGCGCTATTCCCGGCCCGGTGGTTGTCAGGCGAACGCCGGTGTTCACGTCGTAAACCCCAACAGAAACGGTCAGGGTGTCCGGCGCGTAGGCGAGTGCCGGGACACGGATGAGGTAGTGCTCTTTCCACGCCTCCCCGGGGGTCAACCACGTTGTCGAGATCAATCCGCGTTTAGGGAAGCTATCTCGTTGGGCAACGATGCGTTCGCCGGTTCCCAACAAATGGATGAAGATCAGATGATCTGTGGACGTAGGAGCAAGACCCTGCCAATACAAGTCGAGGGAGACCGTATCACCTGGATAAATGGTCGAGGTTTGCAACTCATACCCCAGTAAACGCAGGGAGCCGCCGAAGTCGGCGTTGATCGGGTTGGATAATCCAGTGGTCTCCTCCAGGGAAATGGCTGCCGGTGGATGGTAGGCCGGCAAAATCCAGAGCGGAAGTGCCAGGAGGCTCAAAATCAACAAGGTGACGGGGAAGAGGAATATAGCCGGTGGTTTGAAGTGGGGAAGACGACGAGGAACCCACCCGCGCAGGCCCCATACGAGTCCCAGAGACCAGAGTGGGATCGCCGGAAAGACCAGACGCCCTTGTGAAGCCATTGTCAGCGAAGTCCAACGGATGACCGAAACAAACAGCGCTACCGGCCAGGTCAAAGCCAGCGCGCGCGCTGCCGTGGTTTGATTCCAGGAGAAAGGCCACAGTTTTAGCCAGGGCTTTTTACCATTAAAAACCCAGCTGCAGAATTGCCTCACCAACCCCACGCCCGCGATGATGGCTCCAAAGTTAAGCGCCGTGTAAATCCATTGCGGCATGGGTATATTGAGACTTCCAAAATTACCCCAATAGGCAGCCATGAACGAAGACCGTTCCGCCCAGAGCTCGCGCAGGCCCGGGGTAAAGGCACGCGCCCCGATCACGTTGAGGAAAGCGTTAAGCCCAAGCCAGTCGCCGTAGAGTCGCACATTTCTCCAATACCACCACCCCGCGATAAGCACCACCGGGATGGCCCAGGCGAGCAACCGCTTGCAGAAATCCAGCAGCCAGCGTCCGGTAGGATGCGTTGGGCGGCCTGTCGTATGCCAGGCTATCCAGAGCGACGTTGCTCCGGCCAATGGCAACAGCCCCAGAGCACCTTCTTTCGTCAGGATTGCCAATCCTACAACAATACCCATCATAAATACAGCCCTGGGGAAAACTCTTTCTTCTTTGAGAGTTTGAAGCATGAGCAACAGGGCGAGAATGGACAGCGGGACAACTAAAGCGTCATTGTTGACCGAGGCACTGATGAAAACAAACATAGGTGTGAAGGCGTGCGTTGCAGCACTGGCGAGAGCCAACCATTTTGATTTCGGGGCCAATGTGCTTACCAATCGCCAACCCAGGTAGATCGCCCAGGCCCCCAAGACAACGGAGAGCAACCGTGCCAGATGCACCGCCAGTATTGCGCCGTGCCAGGGGAAGCGTTCTGACGGGGGATTGTGCAGGGCCAGATTCAAATCGTGTCCGTCTTCAGGCACGATGCCTAGCGCCGCTTGAGGGTTAAGTCGGTGCGCCCGCTCTATGTCGGAAGTATCAATCCCGCTTGTAATGAGCGCAGCCAAACCGTAATAAAGGGGAGGTTGGCTTCCTTCCTGCTGCCAGGGGCCGGCCTCGGCTCCCGGTTGGAGCGGTTGTACCGGTAGTTCCCGGTGAGTGGCAATATGCTGTACCACAGCAAAATGCCGGAATTCGTCCGGCATTTCGAACGGCGGGATCGAGACACTATACGCAGTTCCCAGGGTCAGGAAAATGATCACGACCAACCATATCGCGGCAAGGCTGCGAATATGCAAATGGCGAATGGCGAATGGCGAATGTGCAAATGGCAAATGCGTAAATGGCAAATGGCAAATGACAGACCGCATCGGGGCAAAAGTCGCACTTACCCTGCTCCCAGCCCCCGTCTCGGGGGCGTCTCCTGGGCAAGTTTCCTCGTTAACCCGCCCCCGGGGACGGGGGCTTAGAGCTTTGGGGAACAGCTGTATCCCTTTTACCATAGTGTGACAAACCGCAATTCTCGCATCAGACGCAAATCTCGCAGGGTAATTCTATCGCTGTTCTGAAAATAAGTGGGTCTCTGGGACTTGGCGTGGTAAGTGCCACGCGACGTAAATTTTTCACCACAGATTGGTGAGCACTGCCTGCCCACACTACGCACGGATTACACTGATTTTTTACTTTTTTCCGTGCTAATTCGTGAAATCCGTGGTTAATTTTAACTCGACCACACGAATTCCCAAAGAGCCAAATAAGTTAGCCACTGGTGACTACGGCGCGAGAGCGCGATCCATATCTTCCACCAGGCCAGGAAGCCCTACGCGCCCATCCACCATCGCCAAATCGGTAGCCTGGGCTAAGACGCTCGCAGCATCCTCCTTGCGCCCCTGGGCCAGGTAGATCCGTCCCAGGGTATGCAACGCCTGCGCCTGCTGGATGTCCCATTCCGCCCAATTCCGTGCCTGCTGGATCAGGTGTTCCGCTTCCACCACACGCTCCGGCACATAATCCGCGTAGAAGTTTGCCAGGGCATTGAGAACATCGAAGTCGTGGGGCGCGAGGTCCTGAGCATAGAGCAAATTCCCTTGTGCGGCCTCGTAGTCTTCCTGCAAGATGTTGACCTGAGCCTGCGCGAGGTAAACCACGGGCAGTTGGTCGTCGAGAGCTTGGGCACGGCCTATCGCGTCTAACGCCTCTTCCAGATTCCTCCCCTGGGTCACAGCCAATGCCAACCAGGCCTCGTTCTTCGGGCGAGCCGGGTTGATCTCCGCCGCCCAGTCGAACTCGGCCGCCGACTCCTCGTAGCGGCCCTCGTAGTAGAGCATGGTTCCCCGGCAGAAATGAGCAGCTTCCAGAGTCTTGTCGAAAGAAATCGCCATTCCCAGTTCGCGCTCCGCTTCCTCCCACCGGCGCAGATAGAAATACGCCTGACCCAACCCCAGATGCGCCTCCGGGCGCTTCTTATCCAGCACTACGGCGTACTCGAAATCGCTCCGGGCCGCATCGTAGGCACGCAGGCGCAGGTACTCCGCGCCACGCTGCAGGCGCAATTCGATGTCGTTAGGCGCTTGCAGAACCTGGAGATCCAATCGCGTGGCAACGACGGGAAATGGTGTTGCGGTCGGCGTGGGCTGCAGCGTCGGTTTGACGTTCTCTGTGGTGGCCTCCGGCGTGAGGGGTTCTGCCGCGCCGGTCGGGGTGCTCACGAGTAGCACCTCCTCCGGGATGAGAGTGACAACAGGGGCCGGGGGCTTGTTGCGCAACACAGCCCATCCCAAGGCCACGTAGACCGCACCGACCAGCACAACCAGGAATGCCAAGATCGCCGTTTGTCCCCGGCTCAGCCCCAGGAATTTCCCGGAACGCCGGCGATGCTTCTCCGGCGGGGGCTGCGCTTCCGCCTGCGCCGCCTCCAACCCGGCCAAGAATTCCTCGCGGGTCATATCCACAAGCTGTGGCTCGCTCAAGGGCGGGAGGGCTTCCGCTGGGGAAAGGAGAGCCGGCTCCTGCACCGGCGCATCCGGCTCCTGGGAAGGCTTTTTGCGAGAGGCGCGTCGCGCCTTGATGAAAGCCAGGGGGTTGCGCCGTTTCTTTTTGGGAGGCGGCGGAGATTCTTCCACCCCCTCCCCTTCCCCAAATGCCTCGAAAAGACTTTCGAAGTCGTCTTCGTCTGAACGTTTAGGATTCAAAATATCGCTCATCACAAACCTCCCACGCTGCCGGGAATGGATTTTTTACCGGGGGATAGGTATGGTTGCCGGTGCGCAGAAGATGTCTCCCCTCCTCATCTTATTAAGTATAGAACGACTTGTGAGAAACGCAATCCATTGGCCTGGTTGCTACCTGACATAGACAAAATTGAAAAATCGAGCTATAATCAAAAGCAGAGCGTGATTCTCGCGGACGAAGCCCTGGGCGCATCCGCGCAGGGCGACACAAATATTGTGGATTGGCAATTTTACCCATAGTAACGACTTTAGTCGTTCAAGCAAGACTGAAGCGACTGAAGTCGCTACTACGTCTCCCAAGGAGGCAGCCATGTATCCGGCAACCGTGAAATGTTTCGTATGCCGGGGAAAACTGTACGTATCATCTCAATATTCCGGGGCGATTTTTACCACGGACGTAGTATGGGCAGGCAGTGCCCATAACACAGAGTTTTCTTATTTTTTCTCAGTGTCCTCCGTGTTGTGGGCACTACCTGCCCACACCTACGGTCTGTGGTGAGGATGACAGATGACGAAATGTTTCCCCCTACTTATTGAGAAGATACAACTGTACGTCGAACGCCTGGTGTGCGACCGGTACGGCACGGTCAACGCACAAGGACACGGCTAAGATGGCAGCTGTCACCTTCCCCATCCGGGTACAGCCGTCGGCAACGGGCATTCGTCCCCTGGACCCTTTGCATGATTTACCGGCGGTCGTCACCCTCATCGAGATGGGTTTCCGTCAGGAGATGGACCCCCAAGGACAAAAGATGCTGGCCCGGCTGCGCCGCATGGCGCACTCTAGCCCGGTGGAACGGTTGATCTTGGGCGCACCGAGTAGCCCTCCTGGGCTGGTGTGGGTCGAGGACGAGCATGTAGTGGGAAATCTTTCCCTCCGGCGGGCTGCGACGAGCGGCAGTCGGGGCCACCTCATTGGGAACGTGGTCGTGCACCCGGATTACCAGGGCCGGGGCATCGGCCATGCCTTGATGGAAGCCGCCATTGAGACAGCCCGACAGCGAAAAGGACACTGGATCGGCCTGGAAGTCAACGCCAACAATGCGGTAGCCCGCAAACTGTATGAACAGCTGGGGTTTCGAGAGGCGGGGTACACTGAGCACCTGCTACGTCCCGCCGGCCTACTCTGGCCCGACGGCCCGGCGACCCAGGTCGTCTGGCGCAAATCTAACCCTAAGGATGGAGCGCTGTGGGCGGCGTTGGCCGGAGCGATTTACCGGCGCCTCCAAGCCCGGGTGCTGGAAGTGCGGCGCGGTCGCTACATTTTTGGCGGCTGGGAGCGACAGCTCACTCTCTGGTTATCCCGACAGCGCGAGAGCGCGTGGCTGCAGGCGGCGGAGACTCCGCAGCTGGCCGCGCGGGTACATACGGACCGCCGCTATCGCTTCCATCTCTGGGAGCTATTGGTCCATCCGCTGGCTGGTGGCAGAGGGAGCGGTGAGGCCGTGGCACGCGCCCTCGCGGCGACCCGGCGCGCGCCCTCCTGGCCCGTCATCTCCATGATAGCTGCCACC
>JAUWHU010000602.1 GCA_030605705.1 Thermoflexia bacterium
GCTACTGGCCGTGGTGATGGTGACCATCGGCGGCGTGGGATTGCTGCGCGGCGATCTCCCCCTCTGGTCCCTGGCGTTGACAGGAGCCACGGCAGTCGCCCTCCTGGTGTCAGGGCTGCTTCCGCGACGCTTTACACCGGCGTTGATGGGCCTCTTGCTAGCGGGCCTGCTGGCCTTAGATGTATGGTGCCTCTTCGGCTTCATCGTACCGCTGTTGGCGTAAAGGGCTTCTCCCCTTCGCCACATCCCGCAAAGGCAAAGTGAGATTTATCCAGTTAAACCAAGCAACACGTCAAGCACAAGGAGAAAAAATATGAAACAAAGCAACATAAAACGGTTGTTTGCTCTTATACTTTTGATGGCTATAGGGCTTAGAATTTGGGGGATCTCCTATGACTTGCCATACATATACCATCCCGATGAGTCTGGCTATATCACACGTAGTCAACACATATTCAAAACAGGGGATCTCAACCCTCATTTTTTCAATTATCCATCTCTGTTCTTCTACATCAACTCACTTGCCTATGTCCCGTATTATTTGTTTGGCAAGCTACTGGGCGTTTTCCACAGCCCTGGTGATATATTACCCCCGATTTCACTAGCAATGGGCGTCACCCAGGCGCCAATGCCAACAACTGTCCTGCTCGGTCGTATTGTTACACTAATTTTCGGTATCGGCGCAGTTTTGTTAGTTTTCACGATTGGTCGGCAACTAACAGACAATACCGCAGTGGGACTGTTAGCATCTTTCATGCTGGCGGTATCACCCACGAATGTTAGGCTCAACGGATTTGTAACCCCTGACACTTTCGTCACCTTTTTTGTCCTCGCCTCGTTTCTCGCTTCCGTGTTGATGTTTCAACATGGAAAAACTCTGCATTACATCCTTACTGGAGTCTGCGTAGGCCTTGCAGCCTCCAGTAAATATAATGGGGCGCTAATCGTATTACCGTTACTAACAGCTCATTTTCTACGATACGGCAAGAGGGGCCTCAAGGATTACAGGTTATACCTTGCATTGCTGTTGAGCGGTCTGGCGTTTTTAGTGACCACCCCTTTTGCTGTGCTCGATTATCCAAAATTTATCACCGACTTACAATTTGAGGCTCATCACTACTCAACCGGCCATGCCGGCATGGAAGGGGACACTCTACAGTGGTATCTCAATTATCTATGGAAAACAATGGGGCCTATCTGGATACTGGCCGTCTTAGGAATATTGTACAATATTTTCTTGCGGTCAAAACAAGTTATTTTACTTTCTGTGTTCCCATTAGTTTATTTTGTCTTCATCAACCGCTTTGTCATAAGAAACGATCGTACAATCATGCCGATAACACCCTTCCTCTTGCTATTAGCCGCGTTTTTTCTAGTGCAATTGTTCGACAAAGTCAAGGTTATAGAATCAGAAAGCGCTCACCGCTTACTGTTTACAGCAGTAAGCGGGTTGATTGTGGGTTCCCTGATATTTCCACTCGCACGTACAGTCAAAGACAATCTTCAGATCACTACAGTAAACAGCAGAGAGACAGCAAGAATATGGGTAGATTGTAGCTTGCCAGCTGGATCTAAAATCGCTATCGAGTCATACGCTCCATTTGTAGATCCTACTCGCTTCTCTGTGCAAGGTTTTGGGCGAATGATTGATCACTCGCCTGATTGGTACGTTGACGAGGATTTTGAATACCTAATTTTTAGCCAAGGCATGTATGGACGCTTTTACAAACACCCAGATAGATACAGCGATGAAACGTCGCAATACGACAGTTACTTTAATGAGTTCAAGTTACTCAAAGTATTTACCGATGGCGGGTACGAAGTTCGTGTTTACCAAGTGAACGAGAAGCGATAACCATTCCTCACAAGGAGAAAAATCAATATGCCTATCGAACCCGGATTAGTTGGAGAAATCATCCACGTGGTCACGGAAAGCGACACCGCGGCCACCTACGCCAGCGGACTGGTTCCCACGTTGAGCACCCCGCACCTGGTCGCGTTGATGGAGAACGCGGCCCGCGAGGCGATCCAAGCACACTTAGCAGAGGGTCAAAGCGGCGTGGGTACGTGGATAGAGATGCGTCATCTGGCCCCCACCCCCGTGGGCATGGAGGTGCGTGTGCGCGCGGAGCTGGTCGAGGTGCAGGGACGTCGCCTGCGTTTTCACATCGAGGCGTGGGACGCCGTGGAGAAGATCGGCGATGGCGACCACGAACGTTTCCTCATTGACTGGGAGCGCTTCATGCGCCGCGTGGAGGAGAAGCAAGGAAAAGTACAGGCATAACCTTCACCAGCATATTTTGCCTATACTCTCACAGGGATGGCAAGTGCGGGGACCGGCCGGGGTATCGAGTAAGATAGAATCAACACCTCCGCCTGAAGATTGTGAACAGAACCTAATAGCTCGGTCACACGGTCGGTTACAATACCAACCACGTAAGGCTCATGACAATCACTGCAAATTTCAGCCGGCACGTCTTTGATCAACACAACCGTATGGGGCAAAAGAAAAGGGATGGTAGCCCGCCCTGGTTTCAATCGCCCTCCACACACCGGGCAACGATTACTTTCTCCGCGTTTTATAGTCATTTTCCCACTCCTCTGCGTCCGGCTTGTATACGGTCACGACAAACAGACGATCACTAGCTTCATCAATGGCGAGTACGGCGTGGCACGGCTCCCCGGTTGCCAGCCAGGTCATTACGAGACAATCAGGCAAAGGACGATGCAACGGCGGATAATCTTCAATGATCTCGCTGTATTGGAGCGCCTCTTCCAGTAAAACGCGGTTCCAATCCTCGTTGACAAGCTCCAGGATGCCATGACGGGACCAGAGTATTTTCACGCCTTCCGGGTCCACCAAATTCTCGCGTGCCTGACGGCGTATAAAAGCCTGTTTCTCTTCTCTATCCATATCCATTGACGATTCCGTTGGAATTATCACTGACGACTTTATTATAGCACGTCCAGACTTGACACGCAACACCAGGGCGGATCATCTCACAACCGCAAATGCTTCATGCGCCGCGTGGAGGAGAAACAAGGAAAAGTACGGGCATAAATGCCTCATTTGCAGAGAAAACCATAGCGCGGCAGGGCCGCAAATGTGCAAATGGCAAAT
>JAUWHU010000046.1 GCA_030605705.1 Thermoflexia bacterium
GGCATCACCACCAGGCAGTTCTTCGCGCCCGCCTGGCACTGCGCCCGTTTGCCGTGGGCCGCAGCCGTGGCGTAGATGTACCTCCCCACCGGCGTCGAGCCGACGAAGGAAATGCCCGCCACGTCAGGATGGCGGAGGAGCACATCCACCACCCGCTTATCTCCGTTGATCAGGCCAACCACTCCCGGCGGGAAATCCGCTTCGTCAAGCAGCTCGAACAACCGGTTTTGGCTGATAGGGCACACTTCCGAGGGCTTGATGATGTAGGTGTTGCCGCAGGCCACGGCGGTGGGCAGGAACCACCAGGGGACCATCGTCGGGAAATTGAAGGGGGCGACGCAGGCAAAAACCCCCACCGGCTGCAACACGCACTTCTCGTCAATGCCGGCGGCGATGTCTTCAGCGTTGTAGCCCATCATCAACGAGGGGATCCCAGCCGCCAGTTCCACGTTCTCGATCGCGCGGCGCACCTCGCCCCGGGCCTCGTCCAGGATTTTGCCGTGCTCCTGCACAATGGTGCGGGCCAGGTCCTCGAAGTGCTCCTCCATCAGGGACTTGAGGCGGAACATGGCGCGCGCCCGCGCGGGAGGCGGGGTCTCGCGCCATTCCCAGAAGGCCTCCTGCGCTACTGCAATGGCGCGGGTGGCCTCCTCCACAGTGGAGAGAGGAACCTGGGCGATGACCTCCGCCGTAGCCGGATTTTCCACGTCCAACCTCTCGTTTGACTGAGAAGCCACCCACTCGCCGTCAATGTAATTCTTGAGAATTCCGTATTCCATAGTTTGTGATCCTTTTTTTAAGTCATAGTGAATAGATGAATGGTGAATTGGTGATTGGTGAGTAGGTGACTGGTTGCGTCTCAGCGTCTTAGCGTCCCAGCGTCTCGGCGTCCCAACATTCGCCATTTGTCATTTGCTCATTTGTCATTCTCTTCATTTGCCATGCTGTTTGACGGGCAAGAACGGTTGTGCTACAATGTCAATAAGGTACATCGGGAAACCTTTCAGACTTGTGTGCCAGGAGGGAACGCAATGGGTAACGTCCAACAGATTCCGGACAATACAGTAGCGCAACAGTTATTGACGTTGGCCCAACTCTACCGGCATGGTCAGGCCAGCGACTTGATGAACCGCTCTCTGGACAAGATACTGGCCTACGAAGCCGACTCGTGTCATGTACAGTTGAACAGCTTGCAAGAAGATTTGACCGTGTTCGAGCAAAAATACAGCCTCTCCTCCACCGAGTTCTACCGCCGCTTCCGGGCCGGCCAGACCGATGACCGGATGGATTACGTCGAGTGGGCCTCGCTGGTGCAAATGTGCGAAAACCTCCAGAAGCGATTGCACCTGCTGACCGGTAGGATTCAAGAAGAAGACGATACGTCCCTGTAGTGGCTCGGTCAGAGACCGGCTACAGCTAGAGAATGTGTGAATGTGCAAACGGCGAGGATTATCCCAGGGCAATGGCCTTCTGTGGGCAGACGCTCACGCACAGCCCACAGCCGACGCAGAGTTCCACCCGGATGCGGGTAGTGTCGTTCTCCTCGATGGGGGCCTGCTGGAAGCAAACCCGACGGCACAGGCCGCAGTTCGTACATTTCTGCGGATCAATCACGGCGCGAGCCTCGTGAGTGAGCTGTGCTTCCGCTACCCGGCAATGGGTCAGCCCGCGCAGCTCGTTGATGTCCGCCACGTCCCGGCCCGCCAGGTGCTTGCGCAGCTGGCCCTCCACCCGATCAAAGACCTGCAAGCCACGCAATAGCGGCGCGGCGACCATGCCTGCCACGGTCCCGCCGACCATCATCACCTCGACCACGTCCTCGGCCCGGTTTACCCCGCCCACGCCGACCACCGGCAAATCCACAAAGCGCGTGATGTCGTACACGTACTTGATCATGACCGGCTTGATGGCGTTGCCCGAAAGGTAGCCGCTCCCGTCCGCGCTCCCCATGATGGGGATCCCGGTCTGGGTATCCACCGCGAGCACCGGGCCGATGGAGTCCATCGCCGCTACCCCATCAATGCCGGCCGCCACCAGCGCTTTGAGCACCTCCTCCAGGCGGGGCATGAAGGGGCAGAGTTTCACCATCAGCGGAACCTTGACGCGAGGGCGGGTCAATTTCACGGCGCGGAGCAGGTCGTCGGGGTCGTAATCCACCAACGAGATGGCGTCCGGTTGGCGTTTGGCGATTTCCTCCGCCATGTCGGCGGCGACCTCGGGCGTGACATAGTTTTTGGCGATGCTGGCGACCAGCACGAAGTCCCGCTCGCGGAGCGCGTCCAAATCCTCCAGCCATTGCTCGAACCCGATGTCTGACCAATCCGCGTTCATCAGGTTATTGCGCCCGCTTTTGGCGATGAAGGGGTTGGGCGAGACGGCCGGCTGGGGACGGATGCCCTTCGTGAAGATGAGGCCAATGCTGTGCTCGGCGGCGCGGCGAATGCGGGCCACGCTGCCGGTCAGCGGTCCCTCGGTCAGGGCCAGCGGATTGCGCAGCGTGTGGCCCAAGAAATCCACGGTCAAATTCACTTTACTTGATCGCATTGCTTACTCCTAACCTGGACAAGCCAGAACTATCTAACCACAGATTACACGGATTTTCACAGATTTTCTTTACTCTTTTACCAAGTCTGTGTAATTTGTGAAGTTCGTGGTTCATTTTCTGTCACAAAAAAACAAAAATTTCACTAGTGAAGTACCACTATTCACCCAATCACCATTCTCCTATTCATCATTCACCTATTCGCGCACCTTGCGTGCAGCGACGATTTTCTGCGGGGTGAGGGGCAGGCTGCAGACCCGCACTCCCACGGCGTCGTAGATGGCGTTGGCGATGGCCGGGGCCGTGGGCGACAGCGGCAGTTCTCCCATCCCCTTGGCACCATACGGCCCCTCCGGGTGCGTGTCCGACACGCTGATGGCCTCCATCTCCGGCATCTGGGTGATCTTGATCAGGCCGAGTTTGGCGTAACGGTCAGTCACAGGGCGCCCGGCTTCCAGGCGGAACTCCTCACTGAGTCCG
>JAUWHU010000519.1 GCA_030605705.1 Thermoflexia bacterium
GGCGGCGCTGCTGGCGGTGGCGGCGGCGGCGCGGGGGCCAAAGCCCGCCCCCTGGCCTACATCGAGATCGGCCCTGAGGGTACACACATCCGGCCTATCCAGGACGAACAAAAGATTGACCTGGCCGGCATTCTGCTGGTCGCCTGGATCTTCGGCTGGATTGGGCTGGTACTGAAATCCATCTTCGATAATTAATGAGTCCACTGAAAAAACCAAGAATTTCACCACAGAGGACACGGAGAGCACAGAGATTTTAAACTTGACCTTGAGAAAATTAATGTTTTGACGTGTGAAGTGGAATTTTCTTGAACCAAACATCAAATTTTCTGTATCTTCTCCGTTTATGGGCACTACCTGCCCATACTACGCTCCGTGGTAGAAAGACTTTTTTCAGGGGAGTCATTAATGCAACGTCACCAGCACGATGGTCTGGCCTGGTACACTTTCTCCGGGCCGGGCCGGAGATTGCGCCATGCCCTCCTCACGCGCTCAGGTGGTGTGAGCGAGGGCGCTTTTGCGTCCCTCAACCTGGGCCGCACCGTGGGCGACGCGCCCGCAGCGGTGGCGGAGAACCATCACCGGGTGCGCGCCGTTTTCGGCCTCTCGCGCGAGCAGCTCGTCAGCCCTCACCAGGTACACGGGCAGCGCGTAGCGCGGGTCGGGCGCGCCGACGGGGGGAGCATCATTCCCGCCACCGACGCGCTTATCACCGCTGAGCCGGGGGTCGCGCTGCTGCTGCGTTTCGCCGATTGCGTGCCGGTGCTGTTCTACGACGCGACGCATGGGGCTGTGGCGTTGGCCCACGCGGGCTGGCAAGGAGCGGCGGCCGGTGTGGTTCCCGCGACAATCCGAGCGCTGGCGGAGGCTTTTGGGAGCCGGCCCGGCGATCTCTGGGCAGGGATCGGGCCGGCTATCGGGCCGGAGGATTACGCGGTGGGGGTAGAGGTCATCGCAGCCTTAGCCGCGACGCTGCCGCCCGGCGCGCAAGTCGCGGAACAACGGGCGGGACAGTGGTACTTAGACCTGCCGGGGGCCGTGGCGGCCCAGCTCGCCGCAGCGGGGGTGGGGCGCATCGAGTCTTCAGAGCTCTACACCGCCGGCCACACCGCCGAGTGGTACTCCCACCGGGCCGAGCAGGGGCGCACCGGACGTTTCGGCGTCCTGGTGATGTTGGCGACGTAGGGATAACTCTCCAGCATCAAACGTCATGCGTCAAACGTCAGGCGGTCTTGAGGGAGCATCTTTTGACGTTTGACTTCCCGACGAGTGCTTGGGCGGACACGGTCTGCGCAGTTTTGGGCGGAAGGCCCAAATGAGACCGGCCCGAGCTTTGTTGGGGGCTCCAGCTCCCCCCACACCGCTGCCACGGCAGCCAGGTTAAACGGCGCGGGAAAAATGCCCGACGCGCGGAAACGGCCTTGCAGGGCCGGCGGCAGCGCGTCGTAAGAAAGGCCCAACGCCGCCTCCACGTCTAAGTCGGGATCGCCGGGGGCGCGCAGCAGCTCCAGTCGCCGTCTCTCGTCGCCTAGTTTGGCAGCTAAGGAGACCGGCGTCCAGTCGGGACGCGCCTCCAACAGCGCGGCGACGACGCGCAGCGCGAGCGGCAAACGCCCGCAGCGTTCCGCCAGCTCGTCCCATTCCGCGTCCGGCGTCTCGCGCAGCCGGGGCGCGGACTCGCGCAGCAAAGCGCGGGCCTCTTCCGGCGCCAGCACGTTCAAGCGCAGGGGATGTAAGCCCTGGCCGCTCAACGAGAAGCGCGCCCGCGAGGTGACAATGGCGGCGGAGGGCGCGGGCGGCAGCAACTCGCGCACCTGGGCGGCGTCTTTGGCGTTATCCAATAGCAAGAGCGCGTGATGCTGCGCGAAGGTCTGCCGGTACAACCCCTCGAGTTGGGCCGGAGCGTCGGGCAACTTCTCGCCGGGGTAGAAAGGTTGCAACAACGCGCGCTGCGCCTCGGCGGTCGTGAGCGGCGTGGTAGTGCCCTGCAAATCGAGGGCCAGCCGCGCATCGGGGAAACGCCGGGTCAGGCGTTCCGCCAGCACGCGGGCCAGCGCCGTCTTGCCGATGCCCGCGCCGCCGGTCACGCCGGTGATGAGCGCGCCCCGGTCAAAGTGGGCCAGAAGCTGCGTTAGTTCGTCTTCCCGGCCCACGAAATCGCCGGGCGGCAGGGGAATGGTAAAGCGGGGATAAACCGTGGGCGGTTCGGGCGGGAGCTGGTATGTGGTGATATTATCGCGGCCTATGAAGTTGCCGCCGCCAGTGTCTACGTTTCCTGCGATGTATGCGCCGCCGTTGGTGT
>JAUWHU010000448.1 GCA_030605705.1 Thermoflexia bacterium
ACATTGTCGAATTACCCAGTCGTGAGTGGGCCTCTGCCTCCGCGAGAATTTTGGCAAAGAGTTCGGCCTGGTCCTGAGCATCACGCAGGGCGTTGTGAGTGAGCTTACGTCCTGCTAAGTAGCGGCGCGCCAGGTACTTCATAGAGGTGCGCGCCCAACGTATGCCGGTCAGTCCCATGTAAAATGCTTTGATGTCTAAGGCGGAATGACCGAAAGGATTGCGCTCCAGAAAACGGTGGAAGTAGTCATTGACGAACATCCAATCGAAGGGGGCGTTGAGGGCGACGAAAACGGGTCGCCGGTCGGAGGGGATCTCCGCCTCCAACCACGCCTCGAAGCGCGCCATCGCCCGGGCCGGGGGCAGGCCGTGTTCCGCCAATGCCTCCATCGAGAGGTCGCTGATCGCCAAAGCCCCGGGGATGGCGTTGGAGTTGAGGGGCTGTAGTTCCACGTAGAAACCGCGCTGTGGGTCAGAGACCAGACACGCGCCGATGGAGAGCATCGAATACGTGCCGGGGTTCGGCCCGGAAGTTTCCACGTCCACGGAAACGTAAGCTTCAGACGGAAGAGCAGGTTTGGGACTCATGTATGGCTCCCTTGAAAAAAGTTGTTTCACCACAGAGACACAGAGGACACTGAGAAAGGATTAAAGTTCTAGTGTAAAGATATTTAACGTTGCACGTCAAAAAGTTAGTTTTCTGAATGCTAAGTTTTAAAATCTCTGTGCTCTCTGTGCCTCCGTGGTGAAATTCTTGGTTTTTTTCAGTAGACTCATGTATCATTCCTCAATGGGTTGGATCTCAGGCAACCGGTTCAATGCGCGCCGCGCGAGCAGGGTCAACCAGTAAGAGGGAGTCTTCTTCTGCCCAAAATCCCAGTCTTTCCACGCGCGCCAGACGGATTCGGCGGTGAAACGCCCCTGCTCATCCGCTTTGGCGGCCACAATGCCGGCCAGCTCTCGCAGGCGGAGATCATCTCGCAGCCAGGGGAAGCGAGTCAGCACGTCCAACACGTGCAAAATATCGTACCAGATGAGAGGCGCTTTGAGTTTGGTAAAGCCGCTGCCCATGGCGAAGAGGTAAGGCCGGCGTTCTCGCCGCTGCTCCCAGAGCGTCAACAGCGTCTCAGCGCCGGTGTGCGCGGCTTCGCTGTCGCGCCAGGCGGGCATTTGGGATAGGGCTTTGAGCATCACGAGATTGGCGTAGGGGCAAGGGTCACTTTTGCGGCCCGGCCCCCGGAATTTGAGCGTGGGGGAGACGGCGCAGGGCCAGCCATTGGCGCGAATCAGATTCGCCAGGTAGGCAATGGCAGTCTGAACCTCTTCCCGCAGGCCAAACTGGCATAAGGCGTAGAGGAGCGAGGGGGCGTCGCACAGCATCCACGCCCATTGATCCTCGCCGCTGCCGCCGTAGCGCGGGGGCAGGTTGAGCAATACCTGGAACGGCCCTTCTGGCGCCTGGTGCTCCAGGATGCGGGCGACGATGGGAGCGACGGCGGGGTCGCCGGCACGCAACCCCAGGTCGGCGATGAAGGTCAATTTGTGCAGCGGGTGGCCGGCGGATTTGTGGTTTTTCATAAGCTCGCCCGGCCATTCCGCCAGTTCAGCCAACAATTGGCGGATTTTCGGGTGCGCCAACATTGCCTGCCGGGCCGCGAGCACCCCTGGGGCATCCTCCGGCTCTCCCAGGAGGTCCAGGCGCGCACGATATTGGACCCACGGAGGGCCGGCGAGGAGCCATGTCGTTGTTTGATCCATGCTTGACTCCCTTGCAAAAAGTCTCATTCCTAACGCAGAGTCGCTGAGAAGCAGAGCCGCAGAGAAAAAACATAAAAACTCTGCGTTTATCTTAACCTTTTTTCAGGAAACCCCTGCTTGGCTCCCCTGAAAAAAGGACATCTCACCACGGAGCATAGTATGGGCAGGCAGTGCCCATAAACGGAGAAGATAGAAAAATTTGATATTTGGCCTAAGAAAATTCCACTTCACACGTCAAAAAATTAATTTTCTCAAGGTCAAGTTTAAAATCTCTGCGCTCTCTGTGTCCTCTGTGGTAAAATTCTTAGTTTTTTCAGGAGACCCATGCTTCAATCTCCTTATTCTTGCGTGGCGGAGGCGGCGGGTAGGTGAGAGGGGACGTTTACAGCAGGGTTCTGCTATCCGGCAGCTGCCCCGGTTCCAGGAGCTGCACGGCATCCACGTACCCTTCAAGGCGCATGGCGCCGGGTTCGCCCAACCGTACCTGCCGGATGGCAGATTCCGGCATCAGCCCCTGATACGTGACGAGGTAGCCCGCGAGGACGGCCCCGGTTCGATCCTGACCGGCGTAGCAATGCACCAACGTGGGTTTGTTTGCCAGCAGCTGCTCGTGGATAAAGGCCCATACCTTGAGCGATTCGTACACGAAAGCGCGTTGCATTCCCGGCGAGGTCAAGAGAACCGGCGGGAAGTTGCCCCGGTAGTGCGTGAAACCATACGGCGTCAGGTCCTCCACCTCCACGTCGGTGGCTAAGGAGATTACTGTGCGGATGCCGCCGGCGTAGAGCTCCTCAGGCCGCCAGAGTGCCCGCGTCGGCCCCGCCCGTCCGGCCAACTGTCCTGGGATGATCCAGTAGACGAATTCCATGCCGTTATTGTAGTCCAATGGCGCAAGAGTCAAGTTCGCGGAGAAGGAGTGAGGAAAGAGGAGAGAGGAGTGAGGAATCTGTAGAAGGAACCCTTGTGGTTCCCCGAATAACGACTCAGACGCGCCAGGGGCGGTTGTCAAACGCTCGTTGTGGAGTATAGTTCTGATGGTAGCCTGGCCCCTTGTGGGCGGCGGAGGAATTGGGAATGAGGAATGATGGGTTAGATGTAAGCGTAATCTATGATAGATAAACCTATTCCCATTTGCGGTGAACACCACGTTCAAAAAGAGTGGCGTCAGACTACTTTTGAGTATAATGACGAAGGTATCACAATTCGCATTCCCAACATCTGCGCCTGGGTCTGCCCGAAAAGTGGTGAGGCATCCTTCACACCAGATACAGTAGATGAACTCATCGCTACAGTACGCGAATTGATTGAAGTAGCCAAGCACGCTCAAGAACGGCGTCCTGTGCTAACTGAGTACATTGTTTCAGTTGGAGCGTAATCAACGAATCGGCCATACAGGTGGACGACCGGTTGCCGGCCCCCAGGGGCACTTTTAATCGTTGGAGTTTGAGGGTCTGTGGTGGGAGAGCATCATGAACGAAGTTAAACCAGAACAAGCGCTGACAGAAATGACCACGCAGAGCAACATTCCACCCTCGGTGGTGGTGCAGGTGAATTTTCAACCGGCGGGTGAGCCTTATCATTTCCTGGCCCCAACAGACAACGGTTTAGAGATCGGGGCCTGGGTGGTCGTGGAAACCAGCGGCGGTACGCAGGTGGGACATCTGATCGCCTGGGATGTCAAGCCACCGGAGAGCGTCCGGGGTAAATTGAAGCCGGTGTTGCGCCGGGCCACGGGTCTCGATATGGCACGTTATCAAACTCTGCAACAACGGGGCGAGCGGTTGGTGGAAGTGGCGCGAGAGGAGCTGCACTCGCTGCGGGCTAAGAAGGTCAAGGCTATCTCCGCGGAGTTCGCGTTGGAAGGAGATCAGGCCAGGCTTTTCTACACCGGCAACCTTTCTAACAAGGAGCTCAACACTCTGCGGCGGCGTTTAGCTTCGCGGATGAATTGTCGCGTGACTCTGCACTCTATGGGGCCACGCGACCAGGCCAAGTCCCTGGGAGGTTACGGCATCTGCGGTGAACCGCGCTGCTGCTCCCGTTTTCTCACCGAGTTTCGGAAGGTTTCCATCCGCATGGCCAAGGACCAGTCCATTTCGATGGCCCCGACGGACACCACCGGTATGTGCGGGCGTTTGCGTTGTTGCCTGGCCTACGAGCATCAGGTCTATAAAGATGCCAGCAAGGGCTTTCCCAAGCTCAAATCCCGCGTGCGCACGCCGCAGGGCGTGGGGCGAGTGTTCAATTGGAACGTTCTCAAAGGTGAGGTGATCATCGAGATCCCCCCGGATGGCCCTCGTCGGGACCGCGAACGCTTCCGGTTTGCGGTTGATGAGGTCGAGGTGATCCCGCACCCAAACAAATAGCGTTTCAGCGGCACAGCGTTACAGCGTCTCGGCGGCGAAGCGTTACAGAGATATCCTATGAACACCCCGCGATCTCACCCCCGGCAATGCAAATGGTTCCCCGTCTGTCCGATGAAACGCCGCTACGAAGAGGGCCGCCTGGAGCACAGGTGGATCGCTCGCTATTGCCAGGGCGATTGGGAGAGCTGCGTCCGGTACCAGCTGGAGGAACGCGGAATTTCCCATCCCGACACGTTGTTGCCGGATGGCAGCGAGCTGCGTGATCTGTCAGGAGAGTCGTGATCAACCTCTACGATTTGGACTTTCCGGCGCTGGAAGCGCGTTTGACGACGTGGGGCGGGACGTACAACCACGCGCGGGAGGTATGGGCCTGGCTCTACCGGCAATGGCCGGTTGACTTTGAGCACCTTCCTGACCTGCCCGGCGCGTTGCGCGAGCGGCTGGCGGCGGAGACGACACTGGGCGTGCTCACGGTCCTGGCCCGGCAGGAAGCCCCGGATGGTAAGACGCGCAAGGATCTCTTGCAGTTGGCGGACGGCGAGCACATCGAGGGCGTGCTGCTGCGCTACCGGGAACGGCGCAGCGCGTGCATCTCCACGCAGGTGGGGTGCGCGTGCGGCTGCCGGTTCTGCGCGACCGGGCAAAGCGGCTTCACGCGGCAGCTTTCCGCCGGCGAGATCATCGCGCAGGTTCTGCACTTCCAGCGCGAGTTGGCGGCCCAGGGACAACGTCTCTCAAACTTTGTCCTGATGGGGATGGGTGAACCGCTCCTGAATTATGACCACACTCTGGCAGCCCTCCACCGGCTGAGCGACCCGCGCGGACTGGGATTCGCTCCCCGCCGCATCACGCTCAGCACGGTGGGAATCGCGCCGGGGATTGAGCGTTTGAGCACCGAGCGTCTGCCGCTCAATCTGGCGATCTCGCTCCATGCCGCAACGGATGATCTGCGCAGCCAATTGATGCCCATCAACCGGCGTTATTCCCTCGAATCTCTGTTCGCCTCGGTGGAGCAGTACACGCAGCGGACGGGACGCCGCGTCATGTTCGAGTGGGTGATGATTGGCGGGATCAACGATACCCGTGAGCAGGCGGAAGCGCTGGCGGCGCGTTTGGCAGGGTTGCCAGCGCACGTCAACTTGATCCGCCTGAACCCCATCCCCGAATACACAGAGCAGCCTTCCACGCCGGAAGCCAGCGACGCCTTTGCGGCGGTCCTGGATCGCGCCCACATTCCTCACACGCTACGCCAGTCTCGTGGCGGGGCCATTGCCGCCGGATGCGGCCAGCTGCGCCGCCGTGGTCGTTTCACCAGGGGGCGCAAATCACCTGTTGTTTGTCCGGTAAAGCTACCCGGCGGGCCACAAAGATGAGTTGACTCCGCCCGGTCACAAGTCCGTTGTAGTCTTCATCAAACGGGAATTACCCATGAAGGTATTGCTATCAGAGTCATTGGAGATCTTGTCTTTTGGGAGTAACGGAATACAATACAATTGGCTACAAAAAGTGTGGTCCTTGCGGAGGTGACGACAGTGAATCTCAATGAGGTTCGCAGGTTAGTACTTGAAGGAAAGTACTTTTTCTACATCCACGCGCTAACCGAAGCAAAAAAGGATGGAGTAACACCGGAGGACGCTGTCCACGCAATCCTGACCGGTGAGGTGATTGAAGAGTATTCTGATCGTCAGAGATGCCTCGTCTTTGCAGTGCTTCCTGATAAAGTGCCACTGCACGTCGTTTGTGATTACTCGCAAGCCAATATGCTATTGATTGTTACCATCTACATTCCAGACGACAGGCAGTGAATCGGCTTTAGAGTGCGCAGAAAAGGTAAACGCAAATGAATGTAAATGTATCCTTCAAATGCCCAGAATGTGGGCAACGGGTTAAAGATGATGTGGTAGAGATGGTCTTTGAGCTACGTGATACTTATGTAACGGTAAAAAACGTGCCGGCCAAGGTGTGTTCTAGCTGTGGGCAAGAATTCGTAGATGGATACGTAGCAGAGAACGTCAATCGTTTGGTGGATCGCATCGTCGAGGATGTGGATAGCTATGTCAAAAAAGTCGCGCGACCACCAATCACGTCTCGCCAGATCGCCATTACTGTCTAGAACCGCTTGCGTGAAGAAAGCCCCCTGGTCTGTTTCAAAACTGGGGGCTTTAACGTTTCGCGCGGCGAAACGTTGAGACAGATGTCATTACAGCGTGTCCAAGAACTTGCTACGTAAGACAAAAACCTTAGCGCCTTGGCGACTTTGCGCTCTTGCGTTAAAAAATCCGTGTTGATCCGCGAGAATCCGTGTCCCCAAGTCCAGCCGGAGCGCGATATGGAAATAGTGCGAATTGGCAGGTTGGATGGTTTAATTAGCAAAACTTTACCTAACCCAGCTACTTAAGGAGCAAATTCGCATGATTCGACAAACTGAAACCGAACTAGCCGCCCGCCTGGGAGTCAAAACCCAGGATCAAGCCTTGCTCACGGCACTCCAGCACGAGTTCAAC
>JAUWHU010000182.1 GCA_030605705.1 Thermoflexia bacterium
CGCGGCGAACGTGGGAGGAATGGCGGTGGGCAGCAAGGACTGGGATGGAAGTTCTAACCCAGCCCGGAGCTCATCCCGCAGGCTTTGGTACTGGGGATGCTCACGGAACCAGGCGAGTAAGCCGTGAAGAATCATTGGAAAATTAAGAAATTAAAAATGAGCAAATGAAAGCAAATGACAAATGAGCGAATGGTGAATGGTGAATAGGTGAATGTGCGAAGACGGTTCATTGATTCGTTTTTTCGCCTTCTCGCTTTATCGCTCTCTCGCTTTGTTTTGTCATTTTTCATTTGGTCATTTCTTCATTATCTTCATTTGTTCATTTTTAATTCTCTTCGTTATGCCTGGACGTTGGAAGTCGGAGTCATTGGTGAGCCAGCCAACGATGAGCTGCCGGGCCAGGGGCAGCACGTCCCACAACAAAGTTTCTTCGTCCTCGGAGAAATTCTGCAGGACATAGGCCGCGGCGTCCATGCGCCCCGGCGGCCGCCCGATGCCCAGTCGCAGGCGGGGGAGCTCTTGAGTGCCCAAGTGTTGGAAGATGGAAGCCAGCCCGCGATGTCCGCCGCTGCTGCCGTTCGGACGAAAACGCAGGGTTCCCAGGGGGATGTCCAGGTCGTCGTAGATGACCAAAATGTGTTCCGGCGGGATTTTGTAGAAGTGGGCGAGTGGAGCGACGGCCTTGCCGCTCTCATTCATCCAGGTCTGGGGTTGCGCCACGATGACGCGGCGGCCCGCTAAAGCGCCGTGGGCGGTGCAGGCGTAGTGCTCTGTGCGCGAAAAACTCAACCGGTGGGCTACAGCCAGGTCAGCTACAGCGCGGAACCCGATATTGTGCCGGTTGCGCGCGTAACGCGGGCCGGGATTCCCCAGGCCCACGATGAGGGCGAACTCGGTCATGGCGTCTTGGGACCGCTCTTCTGCTGCCGCAGGTAATAACGCAAGACCGCCCGTCCGGCCACGTACAGTCCACCGGTAAGGTAGAGCAGGACGGCGATCCAGACCCCGGCGGAAAATGCCTCGCCTATCCCCGCCAGGGAGAAAGAACTTCCGGCAGCTCCATTTGTCTCACCCTCGGATGGCGGCGCGTCAGCGGCGAGAGTCGGCGTGGGACGGGGGGTGGCGGTAGGAGGTTGTTCGATGGTGGGCACGATAACATCTGCGGCGGGGGTGGGCTGTTCGCTGGGCGGTTCAGTGGCTTCCGGCGTAGCGGTGGGGGTGGGAGTAGGCGTCGCCTCCTCGTTATGCACGGCGATACTGTTGACAAAGTGAAGGTTGGGGGTGTCGTTACCCACTTCGTAGACGGCTAAGGCGAGGGTGTATTGGCCGTTGGGCAATGTCGTAGTATCCCAGGTCGCCAGAGGGCCGTTGACGACCATGCTTTGCACACCGAAGACAATGGGGACCCATTGCGAGTCGCCCGTCGGCGTGGGGCCGGTGGCGTACAGCACTCCGTAAGAGACGAAACTGGGGTGTGTGGCAGTTCCCTGAATCGTGACCTCGCCACTGACCGGGGTCCCATCGGTGGGATAGGTGACGATCCATACGGGGTCCTGCTGCAGCGGTGCGGCCAGACCTCCGTTTGTCCCGGTAAAGACCAGGAGCAGTATCAAAATAACCCAGGTTTTTGTTGGACGCATGTCAACTCCTCGCGCAAAACTAACCGGAGGTTAGTTTAACATGAATGAAGGGAATGACAAATGGAGAAAATGGTCGTAAGGGCGATTCTCTGTAATCGCCCAGTACAAATGGCGAATGGTGAGTGGGGGATGAGTGGGTGCAACAAAAAAGCCGACGGGAGGTTCCCTATCGGCTTGGTGATGGGCGGTACAGGACTTGAACCTATCGGCTGGCCGGATGCGTTGATGTTTGGCTTTGATGTCGTTTATGCTCATGCCACTGTATTTTTGTGTAGTGCTCAGGCTGCTGTGTCCTAATACCCGCCGCAGGCTTTCTACATCCCCACCCCCAACGATCCAGTTGTGGGCAAAGGTGTGGCGTAATAGATGCGGATAAACACGGTGAGTGATACCGGCGAATCTGGCAGCGCGGCGGATCAGTGACCTGATCCCCGCAGTGGTAAACGCCCCCTTGTAGCCGTGGAAGGCGCAAGGGTAGGTATCAATGCGTCCACCCCAGTAGAGACGGATGGCGGCGATTGTTTTATCTTCAATGGGGACGAGTCGCTCTTCCTGGTCTTTCCCGTACAACTTCACCTGTTTGTTTTGAAAGTCTACGTCCCTGCGTTGTAGCCCCACAACTTCCCCCGATCTGGCCCCGGTATCCAGCATGAAGCGGATCACCGCCTCAGCCTTAACGCGGTTGACCATGCGCCTGGTCGCAGACAGCAGAGCGGAAACTTCGTTGTCTGGAAGATAGGGCGGCAGTCGTTTAGGGATGCGTGGCCTGTCTACCAGTTCAATGGGGTTGTATGTCAGGCGGTAACGTTTCTGGCACCAGTTTAACCAGGTCGCTATGCTCTGGTAGTATGTTAGCAGGCTGTCAGGCGACAGGCCCGCCCCGCGCCGGTCTGCCATCCAGCGCTCAATATCCTCTGGCTGTAATTGCTCGATAAGCCCGTCCCCCGTGTAATCAATAAACCTCGTGATGGTGTCCTGATACTTCTCAATGGTGCGCTCCGAGCGATTAGAGGCTGTCTTCGCCGTGAGAAAGGCGTCCAGTGCGGTGGTCAATTCCATGATTTTCTCCTTGCTTGACTTGACAGAAATAAGGGTTGAAAATAACAAAAATTCCCCCTCCGAGAACTGGAGGGAGAATTCTCAATTTTATTGTAGCGCAAGAAAAAAAATAGTAGTGGCCCGGCCCTGGCCGGGGGACTTTGAAGGCTTGAGGGAAAACACTGCATTTTCGTAGTGGTACAGCGCTGCACAACGGTGATTCGTGCAGACGAAAAAACGCGCGTTATTTCATTGAGTACGCGCGTACTCAATGTGCCGCTGCCGTCCGGTGAAAGTGTCATCATTGAGACCTGTATCGTCGCTGAGTATGCCCCTGCTCTGGTGAGACCGGTAGGGGCAATTCACCAGACCGGCTTCGCCTACAGATAAACGGT
>JAUWHU010000303.1 GCA_030605705.1 Thermoflexia bacterium
CGTGGTGAACTTCTTGCTCAATGCACAAGAATTTCATTGATAAAGTACTAATTGTTCTTTCACCCAGGCCCGGATCGTTTGAGGATTGTCCAATTCCAGTGCGTGTTGCGCCACCTCGCGCGCTTCGGCCAGCGTCAACGCGCGGATGATCTGCTTGGCGAGAGGGATTGCCGGTGGGTTCATGCTGAACTCATCAAGCCCCAGGCCCAGTAAAATGGGAATGGCGAGGGGGTCGCCGGCGAGCTCCCCGCACAACCCCACCCATTTGCCCTCGGCGTGAGCGGCGGTGATCACGTTTCGCACGAGGTGCAACACCGCCGGCTGAAACCCGCTACCCAGTGCGGCCACGAGAGCATTGGTGCGGTCGGCGGCTAACGTGTACTGGCTGAGATCGTTGGTGCCGATGGAGAAGAAGTCCACTTCGGTGGCGAACCGCTCGGCCAGCAACGCCGCAGCGGGAATTTCGACCATGATCCCTATTTCTATGTTCTCGGCTACCGGCTGCCCCTCGGCCAATAATTCGGCGCGACATTCCTCTAAGATCGTCCGGGCCGCCCGCACTTCGGCCACAGTTGCCACCATCGGGAACATTATTTTGAGATTGCCCCCGACGCTCGCCCGCAACGCAGCCCGCAGCTGGGGTTTGAAAATCTCCGGGCGGGCCAGGCAGAGTCGAATGGCCCGGAAACCTAAGAAAGGGTTCATCTCGTGGGGGAGATCTAAGTAGGGCAGGTCCTTGTCGCCGCCGATGTCTAACGTGCGCAGGATGACGGGCCGGGAGCCAAACGCCTCGATGATGGCGCGATAAGCCTGGTATTGTTCTTCTTCGTCGGGCAGGTGAGTGTGTTCCAGGTAGAGGAACTCGGTGCGCAGCAGGCCCACGCCTTCGGCGCCGGCCTCCAATGCCGCAGCGGCCCCCGCTATATTCCCGATGTTGGCGACCACCTCAACCCGGTGGCCGTCACGGGTGATGGCGGGGGCGTGTGCGTCTTTCCGTGCCTGGGCTAAGAGCTGCGCGCCGGCTTGTTGTCGTGTCCGGTAGTCGGCGATGAGGGCCTCGTCCGGTTCCAATGTCAGCGTGCCTTCGCCGCCGTCTAAGGCCAACGTGGCTCCTGGTGGGATTTCCAGAACCTCCGGTTCCGCTCCCACCACCGCCGGCAGGCCCAGGCTGCGGGCCAGAATGGCCGTGTGAGAGGTGGCGCCACCTTCCACCGTACAGAAACCCAGCACCAGCGATTTGTCTAACAATACGGTGTCGGAAGGAGTCAAGTCGTGGGCCAGGATGATGGAAGGGGTCGTCAATCCGGCGGTCGGCGACTCGGCGACCCCCAACAGGATGCGGAGCACGCGGCTGGCAACGTCTCTCACGTCGGCGGCGCGCGCGCTAAAATACTCATTGTCTAAGGTTTCCAATATCTGCGCGTAGTTTTCAGCGGCGTCCTGCAACGCAGCCTCAGCGTTGAGCGACTGACCTTTGATCGCTTGCTGCATGGTTTCCAGCAGGTCGGGATCCTCTAACATCAAGGCGTGGGCCTCGAAGATGTCGGCTTCCTCTTTTCCCGATTCCGCCTTTGCTCTGGCCGAAATCTCGGCTATCTGTCGTTGCGCCGCTTCCAGGGCGGCTGCTAAACGCGCCCATTCCGCTGCCGGGTCCGTTACCGTGTGACGTTCGAAGTGCAGGTCGCCCCGGTGGAAATGAAAGGCCGGCCCGATAGCAATCCCGGAGGAGGCCGCGATCCCTTCGAATGACTTCATCCTGTATCTCCAAAGTTGTTCTCTACTAAAGTCTGTAATGCTGCCAGCGACTCATCGGCATCGTCGCCCTCAGCCTCAATGGTGATGACGGCGTTTTGGTCTGCACCCAATGTCAACACGTTCAAGATGCTTTTGGCATTGGCTTTCCGATCTCTACAGGTGACTCGAATATCACTGTCGAACTGTTTGGCGGTTTTGACAAAGAGCGCGGCAGGGCGGGCGTGCAGTCCCACTTCGTGACGAATGGTCAGGGTTATTTGGCTCATATTTTCCTCTACCACAAAAGTAAGGTGGGGTTTTCCAGAACTTCGCGGAGCTCGGCGAGAAAGCGGGCGGCTAGCGCGCCGTCTATGATGCGGTGATCTGCGGCCAGCGTCATTCTCAGCACCGGGCGGATGACGATCTGACCCTCTGGGCTGACGGTGGCTTCGGGCCGGGTGGCGCCCACGGCCAAAATGGCGGCCTGGGGAGGGTTGATGATCGCAGTAAATTGCTCGATGCCGAACGGCCCTAAATTGGAAAGGGTGAACGTTCCCCCGGCGACGTCGGCAGGTGTCAGTCGCCCCTCGCGGGCGCGTGTGACGAGTTCGTTGACCCGCCTGGCTATTTCGGCCACACCCTTAAGGTCTGCGTGTCGCACGACCGGCACAATCAGCCCTTCTTCCAGCGCGACCGCGATGCCTACGTTGATTTCGGGCAACAGGTGGATTTCTGCGCCGCGCAGCGTGCTGTTCAGCCAGGGATGTCGCTTGAGCGCCCAGGCCACGGCTTTGACCAGGAGCACCGTGACCGAGACGTGGGGGACTGCGGCGCGCTGCATCCTGGCGTTCAGAGAGGCGCGTGCCTTTTCAAACTCTCCCATATCCACCCGCATGGTGAAGTAAACGTGAGGTACTCCCTGGTAGCTGTCCGTTATCCGCTCAGCGATAGTGCGCCGTATCCCCTGCAGGGGAATCACTTCAGCGGCTTGCTCGGGCCTCTCCGGCGTGATGGTGGATGTCAGGACATCGGCGGCCTGCACGCGGCCGCGTGGCCCGCTGCCGGTGACGGTGCGGAGAGCAACGGCCCGCTCGCGCGCGATGCGTCTCGCCGCAGGGGTGGCGCGTGTTTTAGCCGGAGGGGGTGCAGATTGAGCCGCTATAGCCCTTTCCACGTCCGCCTTGCAGATTTTATTGCTGGGGCCAGTACCCGCAATCTCGCCGAGAGAGAGCCCCGCCGTGGCGGCCAGCCGGCGCGCGACAGGCGTCGCAGTCGGCGGCGGGGAGGGTGGGGTAGGAGCAGAGACCACTTCTTGAGGCGCCGCCTCGCCCGGCTTGAGCAGGTAGGCAATGATCTCCGTCACCGGCACGACATCCGCCGGGCCCGCACACACACCGGCGAGGATTCCAGAGGCCGGAGATTCGATATCCACCGTTATCTTGTCTGTTTCCACGACCAGCAATGGCTCGCCCTTTTCTACCTCTTCGCCCTCTTGCTTGAGCCATTCGATGATGGTCGCCGTCTCTTGGGTCATCTCCAGTTTGGGCATGATCACTGGGATTGCCATTTTCAGATCCTTCCTTGCGCCAGCTCACGGGCTTTGGCGACAATATTCTCTACCTGCGGCACAGCATGATATTCCAATGTGCGGTTGTAAGGGATTGGCATATCTCGCCCCGCCAGACGCACGATGGGAGCCTCTAAGTAATCGAAAGCCTCGCTCTCAGCGATGAGAGCTGCAAGTTCTCCGCCATATCCGCCGGTCTTACACGCCTCATGCACGATCAACACACGCCCGGTTTTCATCACCGAACGGATGATCGGCTCCGCATCTAAGGGCTTGAGGGTCCGCGGATCTACGACTTCCACCTCGATGCCTTCTGAGGCCAGTTGTGCGGCGGCCTCCAGGGACCGCTGGACCATCACCGAGGTCGCCACGATGGTCAGGTCTTGTCCTTCCCGTTTGATCTCAGCGGCGCCCAAGGGGATGGTGTACGGTTCTTCCGGCACCGGCCCTTTGACCCTGTAGAGCAACTTGTGCTCGATGAAGATCACCGGATTGTCATCCCGGATGGAGGCGATGAGTAACCCTTTGGCATCGTAAGGCGTGCTGGGCATCACAACTTTAAGCCCGGGGATGTGTACGAACCAGTTTTCCAGGCTTTGCGAATGTTGGGCTGCCGCTCCCGTTCCGGCTCCGGCGGGAGTGCGCATCACGAAGGGCAGAGTAGCTTTGCCGCCGAACATGAAACGGATTTTGGCCGCCTGGTTGACCAGTTGTTCAGAAGCCAGGGTCATAAAGTCCATGAACATGATCTCACCGACGGGTCGCATCCCTGTCAGGGCTGCGCCGGTGATCGCCCCGGCGATGCCCAGTTCGCTGATGGGGGTGTCAATCACCCGTTCCTCACCAAACTCCTCGAACAATCCCCGTGTGACGCCGAAGGCCCCGCCGTAGATGCCTACATCCTCACCGATGATGAAAACGTGCTCGTCGCGCCGCATCTCCTGACGGAGCGCCTCACGCAGCGCTTCAGAATAAGTGATTTCCCGCATCAAGCGTACACTCCTTCCTCAATGCTCTCAAGCGTAGGTTCCGGGCTGGCTTCGGCAAAAGTGACCGCGGCTTCAATCGCGTCGTAGGATTGCTTCTCGATTTGCTTGGCCCTTTCCTCCGTCAGCGCGCCTTCCTCGATGAGTAAGGCGCGGAAGCGCTTGATGGGGCATTTCTTTTTCCAGGATTCGATTTCCTCGCGGGTCCGGTAGACATTGGCGTCGCTCTTGGAGTGCCCGCGCCAGCGGTACGTGAAGTTCTCGACCATTGAGGGGCCTTCGCCGGCCCGCGCGCGTTTCACCGCGGCGCTCACGGCCTCGTACACGGCCATCACGTCATTGCCGTCCACGGTCACGCCCGGCATCCCATAGGCCGCGGCCCGGTCGGAGATACGCTGGATAGCGAAGGCTCTACGTGTAGAGCAGGACATCGCGTACTGGTTGTTCTCGCAGACATAGACGACCGGCAGTTTCCAGATGGCAGCCATGTTCAAGCCTTCGTGGAAAGGGCCGAGGTTTGCCGCGCCATCTCCGAAGAAACAGAGTATCACCTGATCTCGCTTTTGCATCTTGAGGCTCAACCCCACACCCACGGCGATGGGGATCCCCCCGCCGACGACGCCATTGGCGCCGAGGTTCCCGCCCTCCGGGTCGGCGATGTGCATGGAACCACCGCGTCCCCGGCAGTAGCCGGTGGCTTTGCCCATGAACTCGGCTGTCATGCGCTTCAGGTCTGCCCCCTTGGCGATGCAGTGGCCGTGACCGCGATGCGTGCTCAAGATCAGGTCGTCGGGACGCAGGGTCGCGATGGCTCCTACCGCCGAGCCTTCCATGCCGATGGAAAGGTGCATCGTGCCGTGAATTTTTCCCAGCGCGTACAACTGTTCCGCTTTTTCTTCGAAGATGCGGATGGTATACATCTGGCGGAGTAGCTCTAATTTCTTCTCAACATTCATCGCTAGCTCTTCCACAATCTTTCTTGCACCTCGTTAATCCTCTTTTAGAGCAGCGACAATCTTGGCCTTCAATTTGTCTGCGCCAACGCC
>JAUWHU010000532.1 GCA_030605705.1 Thermoflexia bacterium
CCTACTCCCTACTCCCTACTCCCTACTCCCTACTCCCTACTCCCTACTCCCTACTCCCTACTCCCTACTCCCTACTCCCTACTCCCTACTCCCTACTCCCTACTCCCTACCCCCCAAGCGCTCAATAGCCTCCTCCAGCCCCAGTTCACGCAGTTTCTCCGCCGTGGGCCAGCCGGTGGCCGAATCCCAGCCGCGCAGGCGATAGTATTCGTCCAGCATCGGCTCCAGGTCAATAACCTCCCCTCGGGCATTGCCGGAGGGGGAAGGTTCCTCGCTAAAGCGGCGGGGAAGACGGTCATCGGCGCGGGTGATGCCGTGGAGAGCATTGTAGCAACGCTGCAAATTGTACACGCGCTCGCCGGTGCGCTTCAATCGCTCGACCGGCATCTCCATCCCGGTGGCCGCCTCCAATGCGGCGGCGATGTCGGGCCAGTAGAGCTCGGCCATGACAAAAGTCCCGCCTGACTTGCACACTCCCACCGAGTCCACCACTGCGCCGAAGTCCTCACCATCCTTGACCAGCAGCGGCTTGTACTTCGTCGCCAGCGGATTCGCCATCTCCGGCAAATACTCCTCTCCGTAGCGGCGACGGGCCTCCCCCGGGTAACCGGCCTCGTCAATCGTGGGGAAAGCTTTGAGGTGATCGGCCCCCCGGCTGGAGGTGGCGTGGGCCAGACCCATTGACTTCTGGGCGCGACCATCCTGGGCGGGTATTTCCATCCCCTTGACGTGCATGGCGTACTCCTCCGCACCCCGCCCGATGGTCTGAGCAGCGCGGCGTGTCCCTTCCGCCAGCAGGCCGCCAAAGCCCTCTCGCCGGGCGATCATCCCCAGGAGACGCAACACCAGGGCCATATCGCCCCAGCGCAGCGCCAGACCGCCGGTGTCGTCCAGGTTGATGATTTCCTGCTCCCATAATTCCATCGCGAAACTGATGGCCCGCCCGGCCGAGATCGTATCTAGCCCCAGGTCGTCGCAGAGCCGGTTGGCGACCAGGATGCCGTCCAGGTCGGCGCTCCAGACGCCGGAGCCGAGGGAGCTGAACGTCTCGTACTCGACGCTGCGCAGGGTGGTACCGGTGTACGGCCCGTCGGGGATGCGGTGGAGTTTATCGCAATGGACGGGGCACCCGAAGCAGGCCAGGTGGCGGACAAAGGCCCGCGCCTCCAGCGATTCGGCGCCGATCTTGTCCACTTCGGGGAAGGATCCCAGCTGGAAGTTGCGGGTGGGGAAACGGCCCAGCGCGTCCATCAGGGTGATGATGCCGGGAGTGCCGTGAGTGGAAACGGGGGCGTAAACCGGATTGGCGCGGATGCGGCGGTGAAAATCAACGGCCAGATCGTGGAAGCGGGGCGGGTCGGCTATGCGGACGGGGCCGCGCCCGCGCGCGGCGATTGCCTTGAGGCGTTTGCTGCCCATCACCGCGCCCAGCCCGCAGCGGGCGGCGGAGCGTTGGGGAGTGGTCTGGATACCGGCGAAGCGTACTAAGTTCTCGCCGGCCGGCCCGATGGTGGCCGTTTTGACGCGCGCGTCGCCCCAGGTCTGGCGAATAGTGGCCTCCGTCTGGGAAGTGGTGCGCCCCCACAAGTGATCGGCGTCGCGCAGTTCGACTCGCTCGCCGGCGATAGCCAGGTAGACCGGCTGCGGGGACTGCCCGGTGAAGACGATAGCGTCCCACCCGGCGAACTTTAGTTCGGGGCCAAAGGAGCCGCCGGCGTTGGCGTCGCCGTAGATGCCGGTGAGCGGCGACTTGGCGATCACCTCCATGCGGCAGCCGTTGGGCATCAGCGTGCCGACGAGGGGGCCGGCGGCGAAGATGAGCAGGCTTTCCGGGGACAGCGGATCCACATCCGGCCCGACGCGCTCCCACAGCAGGCGCGCGCCGAAGCCGTTGCCGCCCAGATAGTTCTCGGCCAGCGCAGGGTCAAGCTCGCGGGGTTCTATTTCGCCTGTGGTCAGGTTTACGTGCAGCCATTTGCCGGTATAGCCCTGGTATGGAAACATTTGTTTGCTCTCTCCACTGCGTCGTTGTCAAATTATCTTACGTATGGTACAATAACAACAAAGGAACTCCAGAACTTCAATGATCCCCATCACGAATGAACGAATAACATAATTTTGCTCGTAGTAACGACTTTAGTCGCCCAAGGCCAGACCAGAGCGACTGAAGTCGCCACTACAACTTCCATATCTTACAATTTTAAGGAGATTCTCATGCACACACACTCGCAAACACTTTCGGCAACATACAAAGGCGACCGAATTGTCGAGTTGTGCCAGGATATTGCTCTCCCCAAAGACGTGAAAGTGTTCGTTGTGATTCCAGGACAAAACGATGAGATGATGTTACGCAGTCAACTTCAGAGCGCTGCAGAAATCGCTTTCGCCAGACTCTGGGATAACGAAGGAGATAATGTCTGGAATGAGTATCTATAGGCAACGAGACATTGTCCTGGTATCCTTTCCGTTTTCCAATCTCTCCGGCCGGAAAGTTCGGCCCGTTCTTGTTCTTTCGAACGATGCATACAACCAGCGATCGGCCGATGTTGTGGTTTGTGGCCTCACAACCAATCTAAGACCATCGCCTTATTCGATCATTGTTGATGTCACAGATGTCGAACAGCCCGGTACGCTGAGACACAAGAGCAAGATCAAGGCTGATACAATCGCATCATTGGAACAATCTATCCTCATCAAGCGAATTGCTTGCCTAAAGAGACCTGTTTTCAGGCAGGTCGTCGCGGAGATTGAGGATTTGATTGGATCGTCGCCAGAACCCTGATCACAGAACAGCAACAAATCAATCCGCTGGTGTCCTGCCATTCGTTGTTCTCACCCATATTGCCCCAGTCGGACACAGCGCCGCGCACTCTGGCTCCCCGCTGCACAGGTCGCACTTGAGCGCCACGCCCAATTCCTCGTCCAGGAAAATCGCGCCGTAGGGACACGCCCCCACGCAAGCGCCACAAGCGATGCACTCCTCGATGTCCACCACCCAGGCCCCGGTGTACTCGTTGAGAGTAATCGCCTCCACCGGGCAAGCGGCGGCGCAAGGCGCGTCCTCGCACTGGCGGCAGACGTTGATGGTGAACGGTCCCTCGTCGGTTTGGGCCACGATGGTAATGCGTGACCGTTCCGGCCACACGGCCCCTTCGTGGTGGAAGGAGCAGAAATTCTCGCAAATGCGACATCCGGTGCATTTTTCGGCGTTGATCTCCAGATGCACGTTCACCTCCGCTGCGAGGTGCAACGCACTTTAGAAGTGCGTCGCACCTGAAATTGCCCCCATCCTGGCTCGCCCACGAACTCGCCGTCGCGCACGATCACCCGCCCCCGGCTGAGTACGTCGCGGGGCCAGCCCTGGACGCGCAGTCCCTCGTAGGGCGACCAGTCCACCTGCTCGTGGAGCGTTTTGCCGGCCTGGATCGTCACCCAGCGTTCCGGGTCAAAGATCACCAGGTCGGCGTCAAAGCCGGGCGCGATCCGCCCTTTGCGATGCAGGCCAAAGATGCGGGCCGGGTTGGTACAGCAGACTTCAACCCAACGCTCCAGCGTCATCCCGTGATGCCGGCCAAAGTGGTGGGCCAGGCTCAGACGAGCTTCGATGGCGGGCAGGCCGCCGGGGATGGCGGTGAAACTGGCGTGACCGCTCTTTTCGGCGACGGTGAAAGGACAATGGTCGGTCGCCAGCACGTCCAGGTCTTCGA
>JAUWHU010000333.1 GCA_030605705.1 Thermoflexia bacterium
GATGAAGGGGGTGAGGTTAGGGCTGCCGATCTCCTCCTCCCCCTCGAAGATGCACTTGACGTTGACCGGCGGCGCACCTGTCGTTTCCTTGAACGCTTCCGCCGCCTTGACGTGGATGAAGAGCTGGCCCTTGTCGTCGGACGCGCCGCGCGCGAAGATGTCATCCCCCACGATGGTCGGTTCAAAGGGAGACGTACGCCAGAGATCCAACGGCTCGACGGGTTGGACATCGTAATGGCCGTAGATGAGGGCCGTGGGCTGCTGCGGGTCAGTGAGCCATTCGGCGTAGACGACGGGATGGCCCGGCGTCGGCATGACCTCGACGCGCGGGAAGCCGGCGGCCAGGAGTTTGTCGCGCAGCCATCCGGCGGCGTGTGCCATGTCTGGCTGGTGCCGCTCCTGCGTGCTGACGCTGGGGATCTTCAAGAATGTCTGCAATTCTGCGAGAAACTTATCGTGGTGTGTCTGGGCGTACTCTAAAGCTTTCATGTATCACCTCATGGGTTGTAGGAATCACTGCGAGGGCATAGTGTAACATGGCGCGGCAAAGCCACAAGTGGGCGAATCTGCAAATTTGCAAATCGGCAAGTGCTTGCCTGTGGCGAAAATGCCCACCAGGAGCTCAGGTTCCCAGAACGTCAAACCATCTCGGTCCGGTACCCTTGATGAGCAGTTGTCACGAGTGTTTACACACCACCAAAGACGAAAATTTACCGCAATGTAGGGGGAACCCTTGTGGTTCCCCGAATCACGGCGATGAATCGCCTACTACAAACCGGGGTATTTTCGAAGCAGATACGAACGTTAAAACGTTGGAACGTTTCAGGCCGGTATGCGCTGCACGATAATCTGCACGGTCGCAGAAAAGCTGGCAGCATAAGCCCGCAAATGTTGTGGGTCAATCGGGGAGAGGTCCAACTCATTTAGAGCCAGGTTGCTCAACCCTCGAGTCACCATATAGAGCTGATCGAGCAACGCCTTCTCCGGCTCGGCCACATAAAGCCCCTGTGTCAGGGTATAGCCGAAGAAGAGCTCCCTCTTGAGCTGGCGAAATTCCACCTCCGTCTCCCCCAGGGCCATCCGTTGGCTACGGTGGGTAGTGGCGAAGGTTAAGGCATAGGGAACCTGGCTCAGGATGCCGTGGCGAGAGAGAGCCGATTCGAAAGAGAGGTACGAGGGATAGACCAATTGATTGGCGATGCAAGCCAGGTCGGGAGAGCGCAAAGCCACCTGATACACCCCCTGGCGCAGTCGCACCAACACGCCGTATTTCACCAGCCGGTTCAGGGTGACATAGAGGGCCGGGCGCTTTTGCTCCAGGACCTTTTCCAAGTCAGCCGGGCTGAAGTAGGGTTTGTTCAGATTTAAGAGTTTCTGCACTAAAGCCAGGTCTTTCGGTTTTATCCGATCCATGATTCTACCACCTGCCAATGGTTCCGGGGAAGGTACTTGTGCAGCTCACGTCGTATGACTTTCGGATCGCAGCCGCTCGCATCGGGCGTGAAAGGGCGGCGGAGCTTCTGGGCGATGAACCAGAGATCGTACAGATCGCGCGGCTGGCGGCGGGCGGCGAATGTTGCTTGTTTGTCGGCCCACATCTTTTCCAGCGTAGCCGTGTGGGCCAGAACCGAAACCGGCGTCACCGGGCTGGTCAGCAAGCGCAGGGCGAAATCCAGCTCTCGCTCCCAGGTCTCCGCTCGCGTGGATACCTCCAGCTTGATGGAGAAGGCATAAGGCAGGTGAGGCTCGCGTACCTTGTAAAGAGCAAAAAGCGTGAACCGCTTAGATAGCGCTTCTACCAGCGTGACCTGGGGCGCTACCTGGGCAACCGTCTCGGCTATCCGGCTGAAGACTTCTGCGGAGATCGGCGCGAGGATTGAGAAATCGAGGTCATCGGAGAAACGGGGGGAGCCATACGCCAGACGCAGCGCCGTGCCACCCTTGAACACCACTGAGCTGCCCAAAGCGGTATCCAGCAGTTTTTGCAGAATGAGCAGCTCATATTCTTCCCGGACGACGTGCTCCGGGGCGATTTTCAATTGCTGGGAGAGGCTCTCGGCTAAGTGCTGATCCATGTCAACTCCGGTTTCTAAACAGAATTGTTAAGTTTCATTGAATGATATGCCGTTTACGTGATTTATCAAATCAGCCATTCGCCATTCTGCAAGTAGTTGCTACACTAAACTGAGACATAGCGCGGCAAAGCCGCAAGCCGGCGAATGGGCCAATCTGCGGGCACCACGGCGGGCACTGTTTGCTCACGCCCTGGCGGGCGGTGGACGATAGCCCTCAATATGGCGGCTCCGAGGGGCCATCATACCCGCACATCCCCACCCTGGGGGAATTCACCAAAGACCTTAATTCACCATAGTTGTCGTGCGGATGTTCTTGAGCGTGTGCATCACACAAAGTCCCCGGCTCATTGAATTCGTACATGCACTCCATGCACAACCACGACGCCGGTTGCCCACACTCCATGCAGACCACCTCCGGCGGATCATTCCGCGCCAGCAACATTAGCGGATGGGACGTTAGCGGTTTCCCTGTTCGCCCCCGCACCATTTTGATCAATGTTTTCGACGAGGTACCAAAGTCATAGATGTGCGTTAGCTCCACCCCCGGCCTGAAGACCTGTTGTATTTGCCGCCTCTTCGGTATCTCCGTTCCTTGCCAGCCGCCGACAGAAAACCGGCTTAGATGTCCACAGCACTCCAGCCAGATGGCGCGCAAGTAGTAATCCAAATCGGCCAGTTTCGCGGAACCTCTCATCTCAAGGTGCAGCCAGTAATCTCCCCACCAGGCGTCTTGCACCTGCAAATGGTACAACTTTTGCTCTTGGCCGGGTTTTTGCTGGGCCTTTTCCATAGCCTCCTGACGCTTCGAGCAAGCAGGCAGATGTCTTGCCAGGCCACCACGGGTCATTTCCCGCCCACAAAAGATACATTTTCCTCGCGTCTGTTTTCTCCGTGCCATGCAGATTTTACCTCCTTTATCGAATGTTGTTGTCTCACGGTTGGGTTGAGCCGTCAGGCGGCTGCGGCGTGAGCATCTCCGCCAGCCAGTTAGGATCGCAGTCCAGCATGAGCGCGATTTGGAAATCGCAGCTACTCTTCATCCTTCAGCGCCCGCGCCAACAATTGGGCCAATTGCTCCATGTCCGGTGGCTTGAGCATCCAGCCGGCCAGGCCCTGCGCTTGCAGGTCCTTGAGTTCGCTCTCCATTGGGTGACCACTCAACATCACCACCGGCAGGTTCGGGCCGCGCTGTCGCATGGCGTGGAACAACGCCTGCCCTCCCATCTCCGGCATCACCAGGTCACTCAGCACCAGTGATACCTCTTCTGCGCGCTGCTCCAAGATGTCCAACGCCTCGCGGCCATCCGCCGCTTCCAGTACCCGATAGTTCAGCGCTTCCAGGGTGGCGGCCAGGGCTTTGCGCAGGGCTACGTTGTCCTCCACCACCAGGATGGTCTCTCCTTGTCCCTGGACATAAGTGGGCGTTTCCAGGACTGCGACCTCCGGCAGAGACACCAGCAAGGCCGGCAGGTAGAGCGTGAACGTGGTCCCCGCCCCGACCTCCGTGCTCACGTCAACGTGGCCTTCGTGCTGTTTCACGATGCCATAGACCTGCGCCAGCCCCAACCCCGTCCCTTTGCCGACCTCTTTGGTGGTAAAGAATGGCTCGAAAATGTGCGGCAACACCTCAGGTGGAATCCCGCTGCCGGTATCGCTCACCCGCACCCGCACCCACTCTCCGGCCTCCATCTCAGGCAGCGGCGGCCTTTTGTGGCTCTCGACCTGCACCCGCTCCAACTCGATGCGCAGTTCCCCACCTTCCGGCATGGCATCCCGCGCGTTGACGGCTAAGTTCATGATCGCCTGCTGCATCCGCGTCGGGTCGGCGTGTACCGTGTATTCGTCGGCGCCGTAGGTCAAGCGTATCTCGATGCTCTCCGGCACGGTGCGTTCCAGCAGCTTGATCACCTCTTTCAGGAACGGCGTCAGGTCCATGGGGCGACGCTCCAGCACGGCGCGGCGGCTGAAATCCAGGATCTGCTGGACCAGGTCGGTGGCTCTATAGGCTTGCCCGGAGACCGTCTCCAGGCGCTGGCGGATTTTGACGGGCAGGTCCGGGGCATTCAACGACATCTGGGTATAGAGGAGAATGGTGGTCATGATGTTGTTGAAATCGTGGGCTACGCCGGCCGCCAGCTGCCCCAGCGCCACCAGCCGCTCTTGCTGCTGAGTGCGCCGTTGGCTCTCGCGCTCCTGGGTCACGTCGCGGATGACCAGCACCCAGTTCTCCGGCTCGGGGCCGTTCGCCATCGGACGGGCGATGATCTCAAAGGTCCGGCCATCCGCTTTGACCTCGTGCCATAGTCCCTTGGTGGGTGGCGAGGTGAGCAGTTCGGCCAGGGGGCGGTTGCCCAGGCGAGTGAGGGGTTTGCGAGTGGAGAGGTCCTCGCGAGCTACGAGGACCGCCAGGGCGCGCCCGGCCGCCGGATTGGCCAGAGCAATGTACCCATTGGCGTCCAGCAGGAGCACGCCTTCCGGCACGGTGTTCATGATTCCCTGCATCAGGCAGGCCTGGGTCTGGTTCTGCGCCAGCAATTGCTCGCGCTCGTTTTCAATCTCCCTTTCCCTGGTCACATCCCTGGCACACCCAACAGTTCCTATTAGCTCGCCATTCTCATCCCAGAACGGTGACTTGATAATGTCAAGGATGACGAATCTTCCTTTAATATTGCCGGATTCATCCCTTCTTATTACTTTTTTGGTTTCTAAAACAGCTCCATCAGAATCAATACAAGTTTCACCAAAGGTATGATAGTTGGGATTCTCCGGATGCGATTGTTTCTCCCTTTCTGCGAAGAAAATGTCCGTTTTCCCAACAGGTTCATAGACGTCCCTGGCATTGAGCAAATCCTCACAGCAGGATTTGTTTACAAACATGAACCTGCCCTGCAAGTCCTTGGTCCAGATGAACTCGGGCAGATTGTCGCACATCAATCTTAACATGGAATTCAAACATTTGAGCTTTTCATGACTCTCCCGTAATGCCTCCGCCGCCCGCTTGCGCTCGGTGATGTCGCGGGAAACCTCTATCACCAAACTCGGTCGGCCATCCCCATGCCATGCAGCCACGCTGGCAGTACACCAGAAGTCCATTTTCTTCCCATCCGTTCCTATGACTCCTGTTTCATGCTCGTGAATTTCGCTATCTGCAAAGGTTTTCGCCACTATACATGAGTCGCAAACTTTATCGCGCCGGTGGTAGGCAACATAACACTTCTTTCCAATAAGGTTCGGTCCGAACAATCGTTTCGCGACATCGTTAGCCCACACAATATTGTAGTGCTCGTCTATCATGCTCATATGATCCGTCACAGAAGCGATAATTCCTGCAAGTCGTTCCTCGCTCTGCCGCAGCGCCGCCGCCGCCCGCTTGCGCTCGGTGATGTCTCTTGTGGTTCCCTGGAAACCTATTGGTTTTCCAGTTTCATCAAGGACAAATGTGCTGCTTACCTCACAGGCGATCTCCTCACCCTGTTTATTGTAAAAATATATCTCGAACACCACGCCTGTCTGAGTTTCCAGATTCTCCAACTCTTGAGATATGATTCCCATCATCTTTTGCATTTCTTCAGGAGAACAATGATCAGATAATTTACTTCCTATCCACTCCTCCGGTGTAAATCCCAGTATGCCCCATACAGCCGGAGTAATGTATGTAAATTCAAGGTCCATGTCCATCTGCCAGATGGCATCAATTGTATTCTCAGCCAATAACCGGTATTTACCCTCGCTCTCCCGCAGCGACTCCTCCACCTGCCGCTTCTCCATCACCAGGCATTGCTTCTCAAGCGCCCCCCTGACGGTAGCCAACACCTCATCCATGTTCAAGGGCTTGGTGATGTAGGCCGATGCCCCCTCGTTCAGGGCTTGCAGCGCGGTCTCCAGAGAGGCATAGGCGGTGACCATGATCACATCCATGTCAGGGTGCAGC
>JAUWHU010000556.1 GCA_030605705.1 Thermoflexia bacterium
CATCTGTGCGTCGCCGGCCATCACCACCGCCACGTCCATCTCATGATCGCGACACCATTTGTAACCGGTGGCGATGGCACCGCCCACGCCCTGGTTGCTCTCGTGTTGGATGAGCAACAGCCGCTCGCCCAGCCGGGGCAGATAACGGCGTACCGTTTCCGCCGTTCCATCCCGGCTGCAATCGTCCACCACCACGATCCAATCTACATAGTCCGGCATCGTTTCGATGACACGCGCGATCAGAACTTCTTCGTTATAGGCTGGCACTACGATAGCTACAGTGTGATTTCGGTACCTCATTCAATCCCCATCAGTGGCACTTTCTCCTACGGCGTTCAATGCCCGGTTGTACAACTTCTTTTCAATCCAGAAACCGCCTTGGTGTAACAACTTGTCCAACTCTGGTTTAAGAGAGTCAATGTACCCAGCCTGTTTCGCTCGGATCAGAAGCCCTATGATACCTGTCTTTGACAAACCATACAAATCCGCAATTCTGCGCGCGTCAGATTCATCCAAAAGAAGTAATTTGGCTTCTAGTTCAATGGCTAAGGCTATGACCTCGGATTCTCCATCATCCAAGTCACGTTGCAACAATTTCAATAACGCTCTATCAGCAGGAGTTATTATTGCTATCCATCCTGCCTGGTGCGCTTGTTTAACCTCAATTACGCCAGATCGATCTTTCCCTTGCTCAACAACTTCTCGCCACACTGCCGGGGGAATTGTGAGACATTCAAAAAACTCTTTTAGCAAAGCGAGCCGGTTGATCTTCGCCAGGTGGATCAAGGTTGAAGCGTCACTGATGACCAAGTCCATACTGGATATCCTCTTCAAGGTCGGTAGCTGTATAATGTCGTGGTATTCTACGTTTTCCCAGTAAATCCTCGAATTCCCAGCGGGTCATCCGCGCCAATAATCTGGCTTTACCTAATGACAATACTTTTCTTTGATACAAGGCCAACGCCAACTCTTTGCTAAATTCATGTTGGATCTCCTGCGCGGGCAACTTTGTCGCTCTTAAAACTGCGGTAGGAATCTCCAATGAGATTACATCGGTCTGCATATTTCACCTCCTGGTTGAAGGCCGGGTCAATATCTTCTCAATAACGCGGGCAATCAGAATTTTTTCGTTATACGCCGGCACGACGCCGGCAACAGTGTGATTTCGATACATAGCTCAATAATATGTTGGACTCGGTCAGGGTGCTGGGGTTGGCGCATTAAACACCCAGTGATGTTGAAGCCAGGTCACCCGATCAAAGTCGGCATCGTCCGTGGCGATCTCACTCAATCCCAACCGCTGCATGACCGCTACATGCAAGGCATCCCGAGGCAACAGTCCAATGGTTGACATCTACATAGACCTTGCCCCTGACGACCTCATCGAGCCTCATAAAAACTCCCGATTTTCAGCTTGAAGTTGTAATTCTGAGCAGTCTCTTCCCCCAAACAGCCTGCCAGCTCATCGAGGAGCCGATCCAATAAGTCACGGCGCAGATCGGCAAAATTGCCGAACTGTGCTTGTCCCTCCCTTACAGATTGCAAAGTCTCCACCGCATGGCGCGCTATCTCAGCACGCCGACGTTCAACTAGGCGATGATGAATCAAGTCAATCAGCGTTTCCTGATCCTCGAGCGGCAATTCTTCAATGACGTCAATTGCCTTTTGAAACGGTGTGAAGGTCCTTGGTCTCATGCTCAATCTACTTTCCATATCCAATTCCCTCCTACACAACCACTCGCACTTTCGTTAGCAAATGGCGGCTCTTGGCGTAGTCCACTTCATCGGTAACGACTGGTTTTAGCAACGTGGGCAGAGGGCCGCGCGATCAGAACTTCTTCATTATACGCCGGTACAACGACGGCGATAGTGTGGTTTTGGTACATAAATCAGGGCCTGCCAATGCCACAGAACAGGGTTTCAGGCGCCTGGCGAACTGGGTCGGTCACTACCCGCCGCCCATCCACCAGCACCGGCGTGTGCAGAGTGTTCCAGTCGAGTTTCCGGTACTCCTCATGTCCCACCATCACCACGACCGCGTCGCAGCCCTGCGCCATCTCGACCACATCGCCCTGGTACCCAGGCACATACGGATCGTGGATCACGACTTCCGCGCTCAATGTCCGCAGCCGTGCGACCAGCACCGCGCTGGGCGAGTTGCGCGTATCGTCGGAATTCTCCAGATACGCATAGCCCAACACCAGGATGCGCGACCCCGCGAGTTCCTGTCCCGCTTCCGCCAGCGCAGATTCCAACAACTCGACCATGTGCAGCGGCATGGACTCGTTCACCGCGCGCGCGGCAGGGATCAGGCGAATGGGCGTACCCTTCTCCCGCGCCTCGTAGGCCAGCAGCCACGGGTCTTTGGGGATGCAGTGCCCTCCCACGCCCGCTCCCGGCTTGAGCATGTTCCGCCCCGGCGATTTGTTGACCAGTTCCCGCACGCGCCATACGTTCCCGCCCACAGCCTCACAGATGAGCGCGACCTCGTTGGCGAAGGCGATGTTCACGTCGCGATAGGCGTTCTCCGCCGTCTTGACCAATTCCGCGGTGACGCAGTCCGCCGGATCGAGCTCCGCGGCCACGATGTGACGGTACAGCGCGATCATCACCGCCGCCGTTTCCGGCGTCTCGCCGCCGCAGACGCGACTCACGCCGCGCAGATTGGCTAACAACTTCCCCGGCATCACCCGCTCCGGACAGTGGCCCAGGAAGAAACCAACGTTGGCCCGCTTACCGGAAGATTCCTCCAGCAGTGGCTTGACGACCCGCGCCATCGTCCCCGGCGCGATGGTGGATTCCACGATGACCAGCGCGCCTTCCTTCAGCACCGGCCCCAGTGAGCGCAGCGCGTTTCGCAGCGCGACGTAGCGCGGCACGTGATTCTCGTCCACCGGCGTCTCCACGTTGATGGTGACTACGTCGCAGTCCTGTAGAGCCTCGTAGTCAGTCGTTACCCGCAGGCTCCCGTTCCTCACGACCTCGGCGAGCAGTGCCGCCAGACCGGGTTCGTCCCCTTCGATGGGGGAAACGCCCGCGTTGAGCTTCTCGACCCGCTCGGCCTGGATGTCTACACCAACGACGTCGAAACCCGCCTCGGCGAACAGACAGGCCACCGGCAATCCTACGTACCCCAGCCCGATCACGCCCAAGCGGGCCGTCTGCGCCGCGATCTTGCTTTGCAACGTGTTCACTCGTCCCCTCGCTTCGGGGAACCACGGAGGGTTCCCCCTACATTTCGCTTTCTCGCTCATTCGCTTACTCGCCGACCCGCACAATCTAATGTGTCTTCTCCGATTCCCCTACCGCCAACCGCAATGCGGCCAATTTCATCTTCCTTACCGGACGCGAAAACCAATCTCCGTAGCCACCACATAACGATGAGGTAATCGGCTGCCGATCTGCGCGAGCACGTTTGCCAGCACTTTTACTTTATTCTTACCCTGTTCGTCTCGCAAACGCAGTAAAATCACTCCACAGTGAGAGTGTTCACCGCGAAAAATCATTTCACCAAAATCTTTATCATTGGTGACAATAATGCGATTCTCATTCACCGCACGCCTCAAAATTTCTGCATCTGTAGCTTGCGGCATGTATCTGGCTACTTCTAAAACATCATAACCGGCATCGCGTAGATATATAACTACCGACATCCCGGTACATTCATCCACCAAGAATTTCACGCTGGTACCAACCTGGATTGCACAGGGAAAAGAAATACTTCCTCATGCTCCACGACTTGTGCCGCATACATGGTGGCGGCATAAATATCTTGCTCTTCCAGGCGTGGATACTCACGTAGAATCTCTCCCCGCGACATTCCTTGCCCTAACATCTTCAGAATCAATGCTACTGGAATGCGTGTTCCTTTGATAACTGGTTTCCCCACCATTACTTGAGGATTTACCGTAATCCGTTCTATTCCCCCCTTATCTTCCATTGGGTTCATTGCTCCTTTGCTACCCGGTATATATCACGATGAAAGCTCAATAACCTGATGTGTCTTCCCTGATTCCACTACCGCTAACGCCAACCGCAGCTCGGCCAGGCCGTCCTCTCCGCTG
>JAUWHU010000141.1 GCA_030605705.1 Thermoflexia bacterium
TTTCCAGTCCATAGGGCTGAGTATCAAAGGCGCCATCCAGGGAGCATTGATAAAAGCCGAATCTCTGCTGAGCCTGAGTGCTCTCAAGGCCAAATTGGCGAGCGCAGGCAAGCTAAAAATTGGGCTGGCGGCCGCCGGCGCACTCCTCGCCGTCGGCGCGACCATCGCGCTGGCGGCGCAGGGGAAAACGTTCAGTCAGGTCGCCGGCACGATCATGTGCGTCGTCAGCCTGGGCTTAGCCATAAAGAGTGTGGTACAACAAGGCAAGGTTTTCATCGAAAACATAGCTCGTTTGGCGCTGGGACTTAAGACATTAGATACGGTTAGCAAATCCGCGGTGAAAGCCGGCATCATCGGCCTGATCGTCGGCGCCGTGATAACATTCGGGGCGTTTATCGCCATGTGGATCGTGAGCGGGGTGAGCTTCGGCAGTCTGGCCTTCAACGCGATGTTGGCAGGAGCCATCGCCACCGTCGTTGTGGCCGTCATCATGTTCGCCATCACCCTCATCCCCATCGTCGGCCAGATCATCGCCGCCATCATCGCTCTGATTGACTGCGTCATCTTCACGCTCTGCACTGCCTTCGGCTGGCAAGATGGCAAGGTCGGCAAGTGGGTCTGCAAGGGCATCAGCGGCTTGATGGGGGAGGCCATCAAGTGGGCCATCTACTCGAACACCATCATGGTGGACATGGACGCCGATGATCGTCTCAGCGTGGAAAACTTCCAACAGAACATCTTTGATCCTGCGCAAGGCATCGCCGTGGGAAACGCGCTCGCCATGAACGCTGCCATCACGACCACTATCGGCCTGGTCGGTATCCCCATTGATTGGAAAGCGGCCGCTTACGCCTGGCAGTACAGACAGAGTACCTTGAGATCGGCCACTTTCGAGTACGTTTATCAGACCACCGATTCAGATACCCATGATGCTTTGTCTCGGCGGCAGATCACAGACTGGACCTCTACCGGTGATAAGAAAGTTTTCATCGTGCGCGACGTCGCCACTGACGCCAACGGCGTGCCTCTTTCCGAGGCCGGCATCAACCGCGCGGTAAATTTGTACCTGTCGGAGGGATACGCCATTCCCGCGCAGGAGTGTTGGGCCATACCCGCCCCCTGGTTCCTACCCCCGCCCGTCCCCTTCGTAAATATCGAACCGGTTTGCTATATCCGCACGGAAAAAGCGACCAACCACATTGACCTGGGCCGGCATCTCAAGTACGATACCTTCCCGGCCACGTTAGACGATTTCTACGAGCCGGTTCCCAAGAATGGCGGCTACAGTCTGGCCTGGGGACAGGATACTGCTGTGACCAACACGCTGGGATTGCCGCTCACCTTCCCGCGCCAGAAGGACTTCGACGGCGATGGCCTGCTCAATGCCGCTGCCGGCGGCTCCGACCCGGATGATCGCCTGTGGGACACCGATGGCGATGGCCTTTCAGACTATTTTGAATTCCAGGTCGGCAGCAACCCCAACCTCTTCGACACCGACGGCGATGGCCTGGACGATGCCGAGGAGAGCCGCCTGGGGACCGACCCTCGGCGTCAAGACAGCGATGGCGATGGTCTGACCGACCTGGAAGAGATCACGGGCTGGGAGTTCGTGTACGCCTTTGACGACGACGATAACCCGCTGCGCACCTGGGTCACGCCCGACCCGCTGGTAGCAGACGGCGACGGCGATACCTTAAGCGACTTCCTGGAGAAGACCTATGGCTTCAATCCCCGTGTGTACGAAAGCGCCAACATCTTATCGTTGTACTCTCAGGTACAAGAGCGTGACGCCCCCCGGCTGTTACTGCGTTTCGAGGAAGCGGCCGGCGCGACCACCTTCGCCGATGCTTCCGGCTACGGCAACGTCGGTACCTGTGATGGCGATCAGTGCCCCACCACCGGAGTGAACGGCAAATATGGACGGGGTGTACAACTGGACGGCTCTAATGATTGGATTACAACTTCAGACTTTGATATTGGGGATGATTTTACCATCTCGTTCTGGGTTAATCCTAGCCGCACGCGCGATAGGCAGGCGTTTGTTGGTAAACATACTAACAGCGGCAATAATCTTATCGTCTTTGGTTTTTGGAATGGGGGGTACTCTTTCCGCATCCGGGGAGATGCTTATTATGGCGGCACAAAAACGACCGGTTGGCAACATCTAACTGTTGTCGGCAAGAAAACCGGGGAGACGACGACGCGAGTGAGTGTGTATAAAAATAGTGTCTTGTTGTGGCAACACACACTCAATGCTGTGGTAGGTAACGTGTCCGGCAAGCCGTGGGTTATCGGCCAAGAGTGGGATGGGGATCAACCGAGTGATTTCTTTGCCGGTTCGATGGATGAAGTCGCCATCTTCGCTCACGCGCTTACGGCAGACGAGGTTCAGTTCCTGGCCGAGGGGAGTTACAACCCCAATGACCTGATCGTCAAACCCCGCGACACGCTGGATTACCAGGCCACCGTCAAAAACGAGCTCCTGTCCCGTTACGCTCAAGGACTGTTGAGCACCGAGCTGCCGGGGTTGGTGCGGGGGACGATCCCCCCGGAACCGTTTGTCCTACAACCACAGGAAGAGCAGACGCTGGCCGGCAGTGTGCAGGTGAAATCCAATACCCCTTCCGCGCGCATGGATTTGACCCAGGTGGCCGGCGCGCTCATCACTGACTGGCGCGAGCAATCGAATTTCGCCGAGCTGTGGTTGCCGCTGGATGATCCCGTGACCGCTACCACCTTCCTGGACTATTCCGGCGCTATTCCGCCCCGCAACGGCGACTGCGCCGGCAGCAGTTGTCCCACGCCCCAGCAGCCCGGCACTTTTGGCTACGCCCTGCGTTTCGACGGCAACAACGATTATGTGACCCTGCCCGATACCCAAAAACTGGGGTTGAAAGATACCAGCTTCACCGTCTCTGCCTGGATCAAGGGCAGCGATTTCTCCGGCAGCCGGGCCATCCTGGGCACGGATCGGAGAAGCACTAATCAGGGATTGCACCTGGATATTCGCAACGGCAAACCTTACATGAGTTTCTACGGCAACAGTTTGGATAGCGGCTTCAATCTCTCGACCGGCGAATGGTACCACGTCGTCTTCCGCTATGATAAAGTCAACTCGGAGATGGCTATCTTCGTCAACGGCGAGTTGAAAAAATCTGAGGAAGGGCACGCATCTTTCCAGGGAACAGGTGCGGTTCGCTTGGGGCGCGCGCTGAACGGAAACTATTTCAAAGGGCTGATTGACGATGCGCGGGTCTTTAAACGCAGCCTCGCGCCGGAGGAGATTCGCGCCCTCTACATTCAGCCCGTCCTCCAACTGCATTTTGAGGAACCGGTCGGCTCTGAGAGCATCGTAGACGCTTCTGGCTTCGGCAACCACGGGCGCTGCGGCTGGGGCGACAGCAGCTGCCCCGGTCACGTCTGGGGCATCAGCGGTCAGGCGGCGACTTTCGGAGGGCACAGCTATCTCGCTATCCCCCCCAGTCCCAGCCTGGATTTGAGCGAGGGTAAATTCACGCTGGCGGGCTGGATACGGCCTGTCACCAGCGGGAATGCCACCGTGGACGCCTACGCCCAGGGTATTGTCGGGTTCTACGGCGGCGTCCAGCCCACCAATATCGAAAACACCGCCGCCAAGAATTCCTACCCGACTCTGTTGCGCGTTGGCCGGCGCATTCGATTTGGCCTCGGTACCGGCAGTCGGTGGCTCTACCGCGACACCGGCGATGTGTTGCAGCTCAACGCCTGGAACCACGTGGCTGTCGCCTACGGGCCTACTTATGACAGCAACGGCAACTTCACGGGAAACGTGGCTACCCTCTACGTCAATGGCGTGATCGTGAACAGCTGGAACTTAGGCGACGCGCACCCCACCGGCCCCACCACCTTCAATATCGGGCGTGTCAATAACCGGGGCTGGGTCACGCTCGACTCTCTCCACATCACCGGCGAGCAGGACCCCGGCAAAGCCGATGGAGCTATCTATTGGGGACCGCACGACCAAGATAATTGCGAAGACAACATGGTTTGGCACGATTTTGAGATCGAAAACAAAACCTACGACATTCCTATCAACATGGGGCTGCCGGAATTTGAGGAGCGCCACGATCTGGAAGTGTGGGAATTGGACAAGTGCCGTCACATTGCCGGGGAGCTCAGCGCCGACGATTTTGTGAAGAGCCGTACCTACAGCAGCGACGCTGCCGGAGGCGCGGTCAATCTCTCCCTGACCAACGATCTACTGGGCACTCTCTACACGACGTTCCACAATCCCGCCATCCCCTTCCGGGGCCGGATGGATGAGATGGTCTTCTACAAACGGGCTTTGGATGTAAATGA
>JAUWHU010000075.1 GCA_030605705.1 Thermoflexia bacterium
TTTTTTCCCGCATTTGTTTCAAGATGCGATCATACATACGGTTCTCCTGGCTGGCCTGGTTTTACAATCACATTTAGCGCCCGACAGTGATTAACGTCATCTCCACGTACCGGTCCTCCGCCTGCAACCCCGCGTCCTCGGTCTCCCAATGCTCCTCCGGCGGCAAGGTCCCCTCGACGATGAAACGGGCCGGGTCAATTCCCTGGGAGGCCAGGTAGTCCACCACCGATTGGGCGCGCGCCTCGGCAAATTCCAGGATCTCGTTTTTCGTGTACGTGCCGGGAGGGCCGGGCCAGGCCGCGCAGCCCTTGACTTGCAGGAACAGGCCCACGCTCTGCGACAGGGTGGGCATCACGCAATCGTCCAGAATGCGGCGCGATTCCAGCGTCAACTCGGTCGACTCGGGCAAAAAGGTAAAGCGGCGGCAGGGCAGCACCACCAGCGTCGCCGCGTCGTCGCTGCTGACGCCGGATAGGTCGAGTTGGGCGGAGAGGGAGAAACTGTCGTTGACCGGGTTGCCGTTGGCCTGCAGGGTGGCCTGCGCAGCCGACCGGGAGACGAAACCCGGGTTCACCAGATCGGCCACGTCGTCGTCGGGCACCTCCAGGCCAGAGGCGGCCCATACGCGCCGGGCAATCTCGAGCCGGTTCACGATGGGCCTGGGGTCGCGCATGACGAAGGCGTTGTCACCCAGGTCGGCCTGGGCCACACTCTCCAGCCACAGGGTCAGGTCATCGCTCGCGCTCTCGGGGTAGACGAAACTCCAGTCATTGTGTCCCCAATCGGCGACCTGGGCCGCGGCCGTGTCAAAGTCCTCCACCTGCGCCTTTAGCGTGTCGAACCAGGCGTCGTGAAAGGATTGCACCAGGTCAGCCTTGCCGGCGATGGATTGGCGGGACGTGACCACCACGTCAATGACGATGCGCAACTGGTTGGAACTCAGGAGAGGTTTGCCCCCGCTCGCTTCGGCATCGTAAATGTCCGGCTCCCAGCCAGAGACGGCGTCGGCCTGCCCCGCGTTAAAGACCTCAATGGCATCGGCCACGCTATCCTCGGGCAGTAATGTCACGTCAAAGCGCGGGTTCAGCCGGGCGATGGAGAGGGTGTAGTAGACAAAGTACTCGCCCACGCTGCCCCGCGAGAAGGCAATGCGCTGGTCCTTCAAATCGTTGATCGTGGCGATGTCGCGCGCCCACAGTTGGTCGGCGCCGGCGCTCTCGTCAATGATGGCCGTGATGAGGCCGGGGCTGCTCAAGGCTACCGAGTCCAGCGTGGTCAGCAAGCAATCCCATTGGCCGCTGTTGAGCAAGGCCGTGCGCTGTTCCTCGGATACGTCGTAGGCCGGGTCGTCGTCCAGGAAAAAGGGTACCAGCCCCAGGTGAAAGCCGTGCGCGACGTCCGTGCCCGACATTTGCATCTGTTGCAGGGTAAAGTAACTGCCAAAGGCGTCGGCGCCGCAGATGTAGGTGGGCAAGCCGTCGTCGGGGTCATAGTCGGGGGCAAAAATGGAGTCTGGCGACTCCAGATGCACGATGGGTGTGGCGTGAGCCGGCGTTGCTCCCCAGGCGACGGGTGTCGCAGTGGCGCGGGCCTCAGTAAGCAATTTACTGATGGTCCCGTATGCGGCCGCGCCACAGGCAATCACCAGGGCAATACCGACGATGGCGATAAAGATGAGCCGGGTTCTATCTATCTTTTGCATGCGTCACTCCTCACGTTTTAATGTAGCCCAGATTGCGCAGGACGTCGCCGGTGCTCTGGCCGGGGAGGATCTGGAACTGGTAACGGCCAGCGTCATCCCGGTCCACGATCAACTCGTTCGCTTCCGGCAAAACGCAATGCTTACTGCCGCGCACGCCCCCCAACATTTCTTGATAGGCGCCAATGCTGAAAAAGCCAATGTACAAATCATCCGTTTCCACCGGCAAATAGAGGGGAGATTGGCTGGGTTTGGGTGGATAAACGTCGTCGCTATCACAGGTGATGCCCCCCAGTTGCACCCGGCGGAAGGGTTTGTCAAGATGATTCAGGGGCAGTACGATAAAGTGTTCGCTCAGGGCCCAACTGTCGGGGAATGAAGTCATGATAGAGCCATCAATGATGTACCAGGGCAGCCGGGAGACGTTCTCTTTGACCATGACTACTTTGAAAAGGTGAGCGCCGTGTTCAGAAGTTGTGTAGCGGCCAAATTCCCCCATCACGTCGGGCACGGGCACGTCGTAACGTCTGCACACCTCTTGTAGTGTAGTCAACAAAAGGCGTGCGAACCCGTGATAGTCAAAGGTGAAATTGAGCGTCATGGGCACAGGCACGCCGCCGCCAAAGTCAAAGATGTTCAGGCTGGGATACCGTTGCCGCAAGCGGGCGTAGATTTCAATCGGCGGCTTGAGCCAAGTCAAAAAATCCGCTTCGTTCACGATTTGGCTGCCTACCATGGCGTGATAGAGTTTGAGGTTGAGATTAGGAGCGGCGGCGGTAGCAGCGGCCGCTTGCCACAAGTTGTCCACGTCCATCCCGAAACGAGAGTTGGCCGTTTCCATCTCGGCCTGGTCCTGGTGAGGGCCGTAGCACTTTTGCCGCAACCCGACATCAAAGGGGAGGCCCGACTCGATCAGAGGGAGCAACTCACTCAGGTCTTCGATCACGGGGATGATGTTGTCATGCTCACGCTTGAGCCTGACAATGTTGGCAGCATAGTCGGTCCCGGCCGGTTTAAAGCCGTTGCAGATTACCATCCGCTCCGGCGGCAAGCGCCCGGCAGCGATCATGAGCCGGGCGATCTCGACGTCCACGGTGGAGGACATTTCGCAATGGGCGCCGGCGCCCAGCGTCGTGCGCACGACTTCCTCGGCGGCGTTGGCCTTGGAGGCGTAGGCGTAATGGAAGCGGCCGGCGTATCCGACCTCGGCGCTCACGGCGGCGAAAATCTGCCGCATACGCTCAATTTTTTGGCGAATCTTGGGCAGGTAGACGATTTCCAGCGGGCTGGGCAAGGTTTTTCCCAATCCCTGGTCTTGCCGGTCGCCGACGAACAGTTGCGCCAGGTCCAGGTCTTGAAAGTAGAGACGGCCATCGCGGGCGTTCAAGTAATCATTGAAAATGTGATGAGTGGGAACCGGTGTCTCCCGTTCCCAGCCGATGACAGGATGTGTCATTACAATGTACTCCTCACATACTCTACGGTAAAGACCGCCAAAAGTTGCCTGGTCATCTTGCCCGGTTTGGTAAGATCTCTCACGCAACCTCCCGCTGTGGCAGGTGGTTGTTTAGTCTCAATAGCCAACAAACACTCACTTTATCCAGGTAGCGACGCTGCCCCGGCATCGGAGGCTAGAGCAATTTGTAACTGGCGCCCATCTTCCAGGTAAATGCGATCACCTCGAACATGAATAGGGCTGGTCAACGAGGTGCTGAATTGTAACCGTCCGCCAACGACGTGCGCCTCCAGGGTAATCAGTTCTGTTCGAGCGATCTGGTCGGCTCGCTGGTCGGTCAAGACGGTCACCGGCCGGGGCACGTGACACTCCCGATCCAGAGACTGGATAACGTCTTTAGCGTCCGTCTCGAGGGTTTCGACCGGTAACCAGCGCAGACTGTCGCCGGCCAGTACCTGCTCCAAGTGTTCCAATGACAGCCCTCGCTCTTGAATCATCCGGTTATAGCGTCCCCCCAGGCAGGTGGGCGTCGGTTGCTGTCATTGTTTTGGCCTTCTCAGTTCTGAGGCCAGTTTACAACGACTCAACCGATCT
>JAUWHU010000251.1 GCA_030605705.1 Thermoflexia bacterium
TCGTAGATCACACCCACCACCGGGTGTCCATTTTCCGCTGCCGCGATGGAGACGCAGAAGTTGGGGTTGTGGTGGGCAAAGTTCGTCGTGCCATCTAAGGGATCAATCAGCCAGCGCACCCGCGCGTCTCCGGTATCGGCCCCGGCCTCTTCGGAAGTGATGGCGTGGTCAGGGAAGGCGGCGCGCAGGCGGCTCAAGATCAGCTGCTCGGCTGCCAAATCGCTCTCGGTGACGATGTCACGGTAGCCCTTGCTATGGATGGTGTGGGGCCGGCGCCATTGGGCCTTCAAGAGCGCGCCGGCCTCGCGGGCGGCCTCAATGGCGACGATCAGCCAGCGCAATGTGGTCATGGCGTGGCCTCCGCGCCGCAGGCGTTCACGATAGCTGCGAAAATCTCGTCGGGGGATGCCTGCTCGTCGTTGAGGGCGAGCAGCCCCCGCACCAGGGCCGCCCGGCAGGCCGGCTCGTTGGCGTGATTGGGCCAGGGGACCCACGTCTCTTCGTCCGCGGCCTGCAACGTCAGGCGCAGCAGATCGCCCGCGAGAGGGTCGAGGGTGCTGTCTGCCAGCCGGCTTTCCACCAGCGAGCGGCGCACCGGCAAATAATGAGTGGCGTCGCTCCATTCCCGCTGCGCTTCGGGGCTGAGGAACCACTCCATGGCCTGCTGCGCGGCTGCGTGTCGCGGGCCTTCCGGCGTGAGAAGCAGAAGGCCAGGGCCGCGCCACAGACTGAGGCCGGGGCCTTCCGGGCCGGGCAGTGCGCCCGCCCGCGCGGTGAATTTGTGTTCCGCGTTGACCGCCTGGGCGATAGCTGACCACCACAGGCTGGAGCCGGGCAGCAGGGACAGCGTCCCCTCGCTGAACCGGTCGCTGGCCTGTTGGGGAGTCTCATAGATTCGTCCGCAACCGGCGTTGAGCAGGCCGTGCAGCGCGGTCACAGTCAGCGCTCCTGCCGTGTCGCCGTGGTCTCCACCCTCCCCGCCGGCCGTCATTAGAGCCAACATAGCCATCGGTTGGGGGGGGATTCCCATGCCTGTCTGCCCACCTTGCAAATCGGTGGCGGCGCAGGCTGTGTTCACGGCATCGGTCAGGGTGGCGGCGTCGGCGACGTAGCCCAGGTCCCGGAGCCAATCGTAGTTGTAGTAGAGGACGTAGGTCGCCAGTCCCAACGGTAACATGCCCTCGCGGGCGTAGAGTGCCTGGGCCATCGGCAGGAGATCCGCCCGGTCACGAGATGGCAATGTCACGCGGGAAGCGGCTAAGTTGGCCCCCTCGTAGCTGGAGGTGATCACGACCAGGTCAGGCCGTCGTTCCGGCGCGGCGGCGGCGACTTTGGCGGTGGCGTCCTCTTGATATTCGACGATCAGGGTGAGGCCCGCGTCGTTTTCCGCGTTGAAGCGGTCGCCGAGAGTTTGCAACACTTCGCCTGTGGCGCCGGGGAAGGGGTGCCAGAGCACGACGATGTTCGTATCTGGCGTTGCAGGAGCCACTTGGGGGGTACACCCGGCCAATGTCGCCAGTATGAGTAGGAGTAAAAATCTACGTTGGATCACACGCTTCACTTTCCGTTTCCTTTCCAGCGCCGCAGGACGGCTTCCTGTAAGAAAGCGAGCTCCTCCAGGCGCAGCTGGCGCATCAGCCAGAGGTAGAGCAAGGCCCCCACGCCGCCGGCCAGCAGGATTTGCGCCAGGACACCCGGCAGGCCATAGGGTCGCAGAGGCTCTGTCAGCAGCCGCATCCCGGCCATGGGAAGTGCCATGATCAGAGAGGCTGCCGCTGCGTACAGCGTTGTGCGTCCCACGCCGTAGGGGCGTAGCGTCCCCACTTTGCGCTTGAAGAGATGGAGCATCAGGAGGGCGTGGGCCATCAGTTTGAGCGAATTCGCCAGGATGAGAGCGGAGAGGCTGAGCGGATGGAAGAGGAGCGGGATGAGCACCAGGAAGGTGTAGAAGAGCACCGTGCTTACCCCGACCAGCGCCGGCGTCCAGGTATCTTTGCGCGCGTAGAAGGCGAAGATGAGCGGTTGGTCTAAGGCGGCGAAGACCAATCCCAGGAGACTGAAGCGCAACGCTTGCGCGGTAGCTGCGGTGTCCGACGCCATAAAGTTGCCGCGTTGGAAGAGCAAAGCCACGAGCGGTTCCGCCAGGACCAGCATCATCACAGCGGCAGGCAACACCAGGAGCAGCACCAGTCGCAGCCCCCGGGCCAGCGTGGCGCGGAAATGCGCCTCTTCCGCGTCGGCGGCGTAGCGGGAAAGTGTGGGCAGGATGGCGATGGAGACGGCGGTGACTACCATGCCCAGTGGGAATTGGATGATCGTCGCCGCATATTTCATCCAGGCGATGCCGCTGGCGCCGGTGCGGGAGGCGAGGTTGAAGCTGAGGGCCACGGCGGACTGGTCCACTATCAGCCCTAAGCCGATGGGGAGATAGAGCTTGCCAATGGTGCTGAGGGCCGGGTGCCCGGCGAGCGGCGAAACGAAGCGTATCCGGGCGTCGCGCAGGGCCGGCCATTGGAACAGCACCTGGGCCAGGCTCCCCGCCAGCAGGCCCACGGCTAAGCTGCGCGGGCCGAGTGAGCTGCGAGCGAGAAGGGTGACCACCAGCACCAACGTCGCGTTGGAGACGGCGGCGATGAAGGCGGGACGCTCGAAACGCTGGAGGGCGTAGAGGACGCCGGAGAACAGCCCTGCCACGTTGAGGAAAAGGATGGCGGGAGTGGTGATGCGGATCATCTGGGTGGCGAGATCCAGGTACTCAGGAGCCAGGCCCGCGCTGAGCAGGCGGGCGACGGCGGGCGCGGCGACTTCGATGAGCAGGATGAAGCCGCCCAAGAAGACTGTCAGCAACGAAAACAGCAGGCTGACCAATCGCCAGAGCTCCGCGCGGCGTTCGGGCCGGGCATAGTCGGAGAAGACAGGGACCAGCGCCGAGCTGAGCATCCCGCCGGCGAGCAGGTCGTAGAGCATCGTTGGCACCTGCGCGGCCACATCGAACGCGCTGACGGCCCCGCCCGCGCCGAAGAAGTACGACTTGACCATCTCGCGCAGCAATCCTAACGCGCGACTGGTGACGTTGCCCACGGAGATGAGCGCGGCAGCGCGGGTGACCTGCCGGCTATCCCCGGAGAGGGTGGTTTGCTCTTCCATAGTGGAGGCCATTCTACCGTCTTTTAGGGGACTGGCAAGGGGGAGATATGGGGCACATCAGACCTCTGGGGTCTTTGTAGACCTCGGAGGTCTACGTAACACGCAGCAGCCCCTCGAGTTTGCCGAGGTCGGCGACGGAGTCTATCTCCCGGGGGTTGACGAGAAACTTGCCCAGGGGACGCCCCCGAGACGGGGTCTGGGAGCAGTGTGAGTGCGACTTGTGCCCTATGCCTTAAACGGTTCACTTTTGAACTTTAACTGCACAAGAAAAAAACCATTGACATCTGATATGGGGTATGCTATACTATTTTTATGGAGTAAATGGAAGAAGTATAGCACACTCCACCCTCATCGTTGCCGACACCGGATGCGAGTTTTCCCCTCAGTGCCGCGAAGCATTTTTTCAATAATTTGAGGCGTACTTATGAGGTGAAATAATTCTACCCCCTCACATGTCCAGGAATCCGCAGGTATAGCTGTGCTACATTTTGGAGTACATCAACTTACCTCGTTAGCCTTGCCTCCAGATTATTGAGAAGCTGCCAGCACGACATTATTCAACTTATCTTTTACCAAAAATTAGGAGGATAGCAATGAAAGCAGGAGCGAAGACAACTGAAGCAACCAGGATTCTCTGGTCATTGGTTCTTGGATTGGGCCTGGTGCTGGGGCTGCTGTGGGTGATGATGCCCCGCTCAACCGCCGAGGCCCAGACCGATATCGGCCCCGGCTTGATCGTGGAGCCAAGCAGCGCTGTCGTCCGGGACCAGGCGGCCCCCGACGACGCCGCCACGATGGCGCCAACCAGCGCCGATACCTCCCTTTCATCCCCCCCCATGGGGGGGAAAGAGGGGGGTATGCCGCCCGACTTCGCGTCGCCCCACGACCGCAAGATGCCGCCAGACCTCCCGTGGGCGACCGGCGGCGCGTCACTCTTTGCTCCCGCCGTCGGCGGTGATAGCGACGGCGCCGCTTCCATCCTCCTGACCCCGCCGCTCCCCGGCAGCGCGGACCTGGCCGTCTCTCTGACCAGCGATCGCGTCTGGGGCGTTGTCGGCGCAGGCGAGACGACCACCGTCACCGTGGGAGGCGCGCAGCTGGGCGCAGCCCTGGCCGACGGCGTCGGCTTCTTCTGGACCACGCTCTACGACGGCAACGGCGACCGCCCCAACTTGAGCGGCGGCGAGACCGTGGTCATCTACAGCGACGGCGTCCAGCAGGCCAGCGTGACGCTGCGCTCCATCAGCGGGCAGATTGACGTGGTGAACGACGTCGTCTCCGGCGTCATCGGCGGCAGCGGCTTCCCCATCAGCGTCACCGTCTACAGAGGAGGGAACGAACCTTCGATGACCTCCTACAGCCAGACGGTCAGCACCAATGTCTCCGGCGCCTTCAGCGCCGACTTCACCGGCGTTTGGGACTTCTACGCCGACGATACAGCCGTGGCGGCTTACGTCGAAAATGGAGTTGAGGTGCATAGGCAGGTCTACCCCCAGCGGTTGGTGGTTCAACTATCCCCCGGGAACAACATAATTGGCTGGACCACGCCAGGAGCCGTCATAACGGCGACGGTCTATCTATCTGATGCGACAACGATCAGGTGGCAGAAGAGCGACACGACCGACGCCGGTACCGGTCGGTACTGGATATCACCATCAGCTGACATTGAGGAAGACGATATCGTCGTCGTTGAAGTGACCGGCGGCCCGGTATTGAGCCGCACCGTGGATCACCTCACTCCCCCCTACGTGGATGCCAGCAACGACCGCATCACCGGCGAGGCAGAACCCAACGCTATCGTCCGTGGTTACACCAATAACCTGACCCCACTGGGCCGGCGCAGCGCGCAGACGACCACCACTGCCGACGCTACCGGCGTCTACACCCTCGAGTTCGGCGCTATCGCTGACATTATGCCCGGCCGATGGGCCGGCGTCTACGTCGCCGACGCCGAGGGAGACGACCTGAACCTGTGGACGCCGGCGCAAGGCTCCGTCGAGGTCCACCAGACCTGGAACGAGGTCTACGGGCGCGGGCCATCCCCGCCCGCCGATCTATCCTATGGCTGGCCGGTGACGCTCACGCTCTACAGCGCCGCTGCGGGTTCAGAATCCACCTACTCCAAAGGGATGGAGTGGTGGGGTTGGTACTGGTTCGGCGAGGACGATGGCTTGCCCGATATCGCGCCCG